>NZ_PGEM01000140.1 GCF_002934005.1 Cuspidothrix issatschenkoi CHARLIE-1
GTCAGTTCGACAAATGCTTACTTTAAGTCATTACAAGTTTAAGAAATTTATCAAACACAAAGCGAGTGAATTTCATAAAATAGTAATTGATGTTAATGAAGCATATACTTCAAAAACAGTAAGTTGGACTGGTGAAATTATCAATAATCTAGGAGGATCTAAAACTATCAAATCTCAGATAGATAGTAGAACTATGAACCGAGATTTGAATGGTGCGCGAGGAATTTATCTTCGTGCATTGGTTGATACGCCTTGGTTGAGAGAGAATCTCAACTTATGTATTTGTTAGCGTTAGTTAGCAAAAAAGTATCGGATACCTACAATAACCTGTAATTTCCAATTTCCTATCCCCAATCTTCAATCCCTGTGTTAGATTGGGCATACTTGATATATATTTTTTCCTTTGACACAGTTGTCACTATGGTAATTACAAAGAGTAAGCTGGTTTTAGGTGCTACGGTAGTAGCTTTGTCTACAATTGCTGCTACTGGCTTAGGCATACACTCAATTGGTAAAGCTTCATTTAAAGATAGTCATAAAGATTTAATAGATGAAGTTTGGCAGATTATCTACTACCGTTATGTAGATGGCACTTTTAACCAGGTAGATTGGCAAGCTGTACGGAAAGAATATCTAAGTAAGACCTATGCTGATGATAAGGAAGCATACAAGTCCGTCCGGGAGATGCTCAAAAAGCTAGAAGACCCCTATACCCGGTTTATGGATCCTGAAGAATTTAAAAATATGCAGGTTGATACCTCTGGTGAACTTACAGGTATTGGTATCACTATTAGTCAAGACGAAAAAACCAAACAACTAGTTGTGATTGCCCCTATTGAAGACACACCAGCATTTAAAGCGGGTATTTTAGCGAAAGATGTAATTCTGGAGATTGATGGCAAAAGTACGAAACAGATGGATACTAATGATGCAGTATCTCTCATTCGTGGTGAATCAGGAACAAGGGTGAAGTTAACGATTCTCCGCAATGGTCAGAAAAAACAGTTTAACATCCAAAGAGCGCGAATTGAAATTCATCCTGTCCGCTTTTCAGAAAAGAAAACCCCATCTGGCAACATTGGCTATATTCGCTTAAATCAATTTAGCGCCAATGCCAGCAAGGAAATGAAGGATGCTATTAAAAATTTAGAAGGTAAACAGGTTTCTGGCTATATTTTAGATTTACGTGGCAATCCGGGCGGGTTACTATACGCCAGTGTAGAAATAGCACAGATGTGGATGAATACAGGTACAATTGTTTCTACTATTGATCGCAAAGGTATGCAAGATCAACAAGTTGCTAATGGCTCGGCTTTAACTAACAAGCCATTGGTGGTATTAGTAGATAAGGGGTCAGCTAGTGCTAGTGAAATCCTCTCTGGGGCATTACAAGATAATAAACGGGCGATTTTAGTCGGAAATCAAACCTTTGGTAAGGGGTTAGTTCAGTCTGTGCAACCTTTAAAATCTGGTTCCGGTTTGGCTGTGACTATTGCTAAATATCATACTCCCAGTGGGAAAGATATTAATAAACATGGTATTGATCCCGATGTCAAGGTAAAATTAACCGATGCCCAACGTCAAGAGTTATGGTTGCGTGGAAGGGATAAACTGGCAACTATGGAAGATCCTGAATTTGCTAAAGCTGTACAATTATTAGGTAAACAAGCTGCTGGTAATACTAATACAACCAAGAACAATTAAATAGGGGTTGACAGTTGTACGGGCGAACGGCCGTTCGCCCCTCCTGCCTCACTCCCAGCAATGCAAATTAATGTGACTATTTGCCACTACAACCGCAGAGGCAAAATTTTCTCCTGCTGTTAATTCTCTTAAGGTCCAATTTCCTGAAACCAATAATTGACTAGGTTGATTTGGTGTTAAATCAATTTCAATTTCTTCTAATTGGACTAAACCATATCCTGTAGCTTTTAAATAGGCTTCTTTGCAAGTCCAATAACGAAAAAATATTTGTTGCTGTTCTGCTGGAGAAACTAGACGTAAGTGTTCATATTCTCTAGGTGAAAAGAAGCGTTTAGCCAGACTTTCTAAGTCAGACATAGTACGAATATATTCTAAATCTACACCTATTTGATGTTGATAACTTAGCCCCAATAAAGCTAAATTTTGGGAATGGGATAAATTAAATAATAATCCTCTATCCGCAAATTTAGCCGCTAATAAAGGCTTACCACGGGCTTGATATGCAAATTCTACTTGTTTGGGATCAATACCTAAATATTGCCCTAAAATGGTGCGAAGAGTGCCGCGTCCAGCGATAAATCTTTGCCGATGTTCGGGAAAATAAAACCTTTCAGCGCGAGTAATTTCATCACTGGATAAAGTTGCTTGCAAAGCTTGTAATTGTGATTCTGACTGGTGGAGATTAATCCGCCAAATATGCACATCATCAGATGATAAAATTAGGTTTTTGGGTGCAGGTAGCCAGTTGTAATTAAACACAATCGCTAATAATTAAAATGTAAGGATTCAGGATACAGAATGTTTTAGAACTTTTGCAGAGAAACATTTTCAATTTTTTGGCTACGTCTTGTTTCTATCCATTCTAAAATGCGATTCCAAGCCCACCATTGATCAGGATCTTGATATTGATTTTGACATTTTTTACTACTTATGTAACCAACATGACCACCATAGCGGGTGAGTAATAAATCTATATCAGAATTTTTACTAGCAGCGGTTTCTAAATCAGGAATAATAGCAGGATCAAATAAGGGGTCATCGGCAGCATATAAAATTAAGGTGGGCTTAGATAGTTGAGGTAATAATTCTAACCCACTGCTGGCTTGATAGTAGTCGGCAACGGTGGCAAAACCTAAACGTTCAATTACCAGTTCTTCGTCAAATCCCCAAATGCTATTAGCCCTGGCAATAGCTTCTGGTTGAATAGATTCAGGATAAGCTCCATGAATTTTCCAAGCGAGTTTTTTCAACTCTTTGGCAATACGGGACTCAACATATTTACCGAAAGGGTGTGTAACTAAATATGTGAGCGATCGCAAGGAATCCAAACTCGGACAAATCACCGCCCCACCGGCAATATCAATATCTTGAGGTGCTAGATCTGTGGCTGCCTTCACGCCCCACAGTGCCAATTGTCCTCCTAAAGAATAGCCTGTAAACCAAAATGGTGAAGGACAACCTATTTTTGCAGCAGTTTGGGCAATTCTGACAAAATCTTCCCCTTCATACAAACCATCAGATGTCAATGTTGGTGATAATTCTGCGGTTTTACCATGCGCTCGCCAATCAAATAACACCACAGCATAACCCTGGGCGTAAGCTTTACGTCCCAAAATTTGCAAAAACCATTGTTGATCTAGTTCTCCAGTAATCCCATAAGTACCAACAATTGTACCATGGGCATTGGGGGGGATGGCGACCTGACCAAAAATTGGCACACCCTGACCACCTGTGAAGATAACTTCGTGATATTTTGGTTCTGGATGAGTAGTTTTACTATCCCAATCCCGACAAGCCCACAAAGCGATATAGGTTGTCATGGCCACGCCATTTCGCAAAAAATAGGGCGGTAAATACTCGTATTTATACATAATGCTAGTATAACGAATTTCACAATCATTTAATTTTAATATTTATATTAGATTTAAAATATTTTTTATAATTGAGATGGTAATCTTTGTATATACCAAAGGTTCTATTTATCCTTAAATAAAGTAGTCATAATTTTTTAAGAATGCCGAGGATTCTTGTCATAGACGATGACCCAGCGATTTCAGAACTTGTTGCCGTCAACTTGGAAATGGCTGGCTACGATGTTAGTCAAGCTGAAGACGGCATCAAAGGTCAAGCGCTGGCTCTCCAGCTACAACCCGACTTAATCATGCTCGATCTGATGCTACCTAGGGTAGATGGGTTTACAGTTTGTCAACGCTTACGTCGGGATGAACGTACTGCGGAAATTCCTGTATTGATGTTGACTGCTTTAAGCCAAACTCAGGATAAGGTAGAAGGATTTAATGCTGGTGCAGATGACTACCTTACCAAACCCTTTGAGGTAGAAGAATTATTGGCACGAGTGCGGGCTTTGTTGCGACGTACTGACCGAATTCCCCAAGCTGCAAAACATAGCGAAATTCTCAACTATGGACCCCTAACCCTTGTTCCTGAAAGATTTGAGGCGATTTGGTTCAAAGCAACGGTGAAACTGACTCATTTAGAGTTTGAATTACTTCACTGTCTGTTACAACGTCATGGACAAACGGTTTCTCCCAGTGAAATCCTCAGAGAAGTTTGGGGTTATGATCCTGATGATGACATTGAGACTATTCGGGTACATATTCGCCACTTGAGGACAAAACTCGAACCCGATCCTCGTCATCCACGCTACATTAAAACTGTCTATGGTGCGGGATATTGTCTAGAGTTACCTAGTGTACCTCCTCCGAGTGAGGAAGCGATCGCCACAATTGTTGAGTGAACTCTGGTTAAATATCCCCAGTTAGTCTAGGGGTGTGGACAGTATCTCCACCCCCTACCCCTTTTCAACTGCTATATAAAGCGAATCTGAGAAAGTGATAGGTTTTTAATGTTTATTCCTTGCACCTAATTCACTTTTTTAAGCCTGAAACTCTTAATATATCTAGGTTTTTGGTTTATTCAGCAAGCCCTAAGTGAAATTTATCTGCACCCAATTGTCCCCTAATTATTAGCAAAGTTTTTTAAATCAACATCTAAATCAGTGTCATCATAATGAATATTAATGTTTCTGATAGCTAATTCATTCTGAAATTGTAGTAATGGCATTTGTGCTAGTTCAGACGCTTTACCAATACTAATTTTTTTTCTTTGAAATAAGAAGATAATCAACTCTAAAACTAATTCTTTTTCTGATAATCCACTGGCTTGAACAATATCTTCGGAAATGACTAAGCTCATTGTGATCCTCCTGTTAACACAGATTAGAGGAGTTATAACACATAGGTAGGGTTTGCTGAAAAAGTT
>NZ_PGEM01000141.1:0-12406 GCF_002934005.1 Cuspidothrix issatschenkoi CHARLIE-1
GTTAATCTGAGAAGTCGGGGATCTCTGTCCTACATAAATTCAGATCCCCGACTTCTATTGTTAATGATTGGTTTTTTGAAGAGGTTGATCTGAGAAGTCGGGGATCTTTATAACTTATCACCTATCTATAGGTATTCACAATATCTTCCCCAATTTGTTTAATTTTATCCACTAATATCTGTGGTTTAACTACCTTTACTCCTGCTTTAAAACCCAAAATCCAACGCAATAATTCTATATCCTCTAAACACCATTTAGGTAAAATGACTTGAAAGCGATTAGGAAAGTTTTTATCTCCTGTGGTTTTAAGAGAAAATATTGATTTTGGTAAGTTTGAATTTCTCCCTGTTTTTGGTAATGACATTTTCATTTGTGGTGCAGGAAACCGTTTAGTTCCTTCAGCGACAAAGCGAAACATGGCATCATTAAACCACAATTCAATGGTAATACAAATCTCAGAACGTTGTTTTTTATCTCCTGCTAGAAATTGTTTTTGATCTTCTGGTTTATATCCTAAAAAAATTCCGCCACTGACTTGAGATAGTTTTTGTAATTTGCCTAATGCTTGTTCTTGTTCCGGTTGGGAACGGGTTGTTATTTGGGGGTTTCCTATAAATAATCTATCTAATCTTTCAAATCTGAGTAAACCGGAATCTTTACCGCTAACCAGTTCATAACCTAAGTACCAAGCAGAGTTAGAAAAAACGATTTGCAGGGGAAATGCTAAAAAGAATCCTTCTTGATCCTGTGCAAATTTACCACCACCGGGAAAGCGATTTAATTCTAATATTTTTCCGGTGATGATTGCTTCTTCGATTTGTTGAATATTTCTGGTTAAAGATTCTGGTGGTAAATATTCTGAATCTATCATACTCCGATTAGCGATCGCTCGCACCGGATAAACTTCACTCACTCCTAATTTACTTTTTTCCATGCGGGTAGCGAACTTTTCATAAATCTCCAAAGCGATGGGATCATCAAGACTTTTCGCTTGAGATTGTAACACCTGAAAAACTTGGGTTAGTTCCAACTTTGATAAAATCGCAGTTCCCGCAAAATAACCATCACGCATAGGAAAATCCGGTAAAATTTTATAGGGTTTGAGGACTTTTTCAATATCTTTACGTACAGAATCTAAAACATTACCATCAATCATTTTTTGTTTTACCATTATAGATACTAAAGTTGCTAAAATGCCTTTACCACTATTAGCTAAAAATGGATGATGTAATATCAATCTGATGGTATGTATTAATCTTTGGAAAGCTGGTAAATCGGAATAGGGATGAGTGACCAAACCATGGCAAGAATCACCCATATAATCACCGCCATTAATGGGAATGTCAGCAGATGCAGCAATGGTATTTACACCAATTACAGAATTTTCTTTTAACCATAATAAATCCGCCGTAATTGCTTTTTCATCAGCATATATTTTACCATGTAATTGAGTCATTAAAGCTGTAATTTCTGCTAAGGAAGTTTGAAAGGTGGGAACATTACCAAAAATTTTTATTAATAAATGAGGGTGAGTAGCTTGTAAATTACCTATTCCTGGATAGCGAATAATTAAAGATATTAAATACATCAATCGTTCAAAATCCAGTAATTTACTATAACTATGTAGGGTAATATAACGATTGCGATTAGTACGATTAACTAGAGTTCTATTAAGTTGGTGAATGTGATCTTCAATCTGGTAAAAATCAAATTTTTCACAAGTAACATCAACATTTTTAACAATAGCAAATCCTTCCGCCGCCACGGGAGGAAAATCTATCAAAGATTCATACATCCTATCAATTACCACATCTGGAACTTGACGAGTGCGTTGTTTATTCCATTGTTTGCAGGTTTCTAGAGGTGTTTGTAAATACCAACCCATCCACAGTATAGGGGAAGTCATAGCCAAATTTAGCTTTTCTAATAACTCTAATCTCCATACACGCCTGGTGTTAGTAGCATCATAAATTACATTAACACCTTGAGTAACGGCATCTACTACCGCAGAGATCACCTGTGTTTCTATTTCTATCCACTCACCTTGAATAGTCGCATCACCATAGAGTTGCTGACGAATAGTATCACTGGAAATAACGCGATAATTGCCTAATTTGGCCAAATTAGCCGCAAAAGTGGATTTTCCGCTACCAGGGACACCGATGAGGAAATGACAGATATGAGGAGTAGACATAGTTTTTCATACTTAATATAAGTTGTCTTATATCTTTTAGCCTTCATTAGAGTGAATGTCTAGTATTTTCAAGCGAATAAGGAATTTTTTACCATTTCTCCCCCAGTAAATTTCCTCATTCGCATGAGTAGCAGTTTACAACCGATTTTTTACCGCTAAGATAAAAACACAACATAAATCCGTGAATCTTCACAGATTGCAAAAAACAGCCAAATTTGTTGATATATCTTCAGATATGTCAACACAAGCTTAAACTTACTAGCCAAAACTTAGCAATTTGTGACAAAACCTGTTGAGTTTTCTAACTAATTTTTACAAACTATCTTTTTTTCAACACAGTATAAGTTTTAGCGTGTATGTTGAAAACTAAGCATCACAAGGAGATACAGAACCCGTGACTAAATATACTGCTATCACCTTCGCACCTGTCCAAGGGTTTATAGAAAAATCCCGTAAACTTCGAGACTTGTATGGTGCATCTCTGATACTTTCCTATTTGAGTCAACAGATAGTTAGTTATGTACGAAGTCCAGATAATAATTTAGTGTTAATTTCTCCCGCGCTTCCTAGCGTCCAAAAAGGAATGCCAAACCGCATTTTAATTAAGGGAGAAATGACAGAAGATAAAGCTAAAGAAATCATCCTTTCAGTATGGAAAGAGATGTTAAGAGTTTGTCAAGAATGGATAGAGAGAAATATACCCGATAATTACCATTGGGAAAGAGAATGGAGTTTATGGGGTTGTCACACTTGGGAGATATTTCAAGGAAGTGGATGTTCTATTAAAGATGCAATGGAGGATTTAGAAACTAAAAAGTTATCCCGTGATTGGACTGCGGTAAATTGGATTGGTGAAAGTTCTAGTTTAACGGGGACTGATGGGATTGCTTTTCCTGGTATGGGTGCAAAATCCCGTAATCCTAAAACTTTGAATTATGGATTAGAAGATAAGCAAATCAAGGATTTTTATACAAAAATAGCGCGAAAATTAGATAATTGTCCACCTGACAAAGAACCAGAAGGTAAATTTATTGCACCTAATGAAAAATTGAGTATTCCTGAGTTGGTAAAACGGTTAATTACCTTACCAGAAATAGCGAATTTAATTAGTAGAGATAAACCCAAGGATCAACAACTAGAAAGACTCAAAGAAGGTTTTCAAGAAATTGACCGCAAGCCAGAACCTAGTAAAGATATTCCCGGACAATGGACAGGATGGTTTATGGGAGATGGTGACAAAGTTGGAGACCATTTAAAGAAGTTAGCGGAAAAAGAAAATGGTGATGATGAAATTCATCAATTTAGTGATGCAATTAGGAATTGGGGTAAAGATTTTGGTAAAGACTTTCCTGATGATTTAGGAAGAATTGTTTACGCTGGTGGTGATGATTTTCTGGGAATTATTTATAGTAAAGATTCTAAAAAACCTGTTTCATCATTTACAGCTTATGAATGGTTAAAGACTTTAAAAAATAAATGGGAGGAACATAAACAGGAAATTAATGTAAGTGTGGGTTTTGTGTGGGTTGCGGGTAGTGTACCTCAGCGAGATGTTTTACAACATTGTCGAGAAGCGGAAAAGGTAGCGAAATCTTTAGGGAGAGATAGAGTTACTATTCGGGTGGTTTTTAATAGTGGTCAATATGTCCAGTGGACTTGTCCTTGGGATTATTTGGATATTTTCACCAAATATAAAGATAGGGATAAACAATCAAATTGGAGTCACATTTATCAAGACTTAGCACATTTAGAATCTCGTCGAGTATTTGATATTGAAAATGCCAATGAAGCATATATTGTTAAACAAACAGCATTGGAGTTTTTTGATCTTTACTTTACCGGAGAAGGTAAGAAATTAATCAATGATAAAAGAGACAAATTAGGACAACATCTATCAGGTTTTAGTGATGATAGCGATGAAATTGATCGCTCAAAAGCCATTGTTGATTGGATTACAGATTTAGTTAAAGTAGGTTGGTATTTATGTTCAAATATCTAATTAGTATTAACCCTTTAGGGTTGATGTATGGAAGTGCTGGGGCGTTTTTATCACCAGAAAATTTAGTTGGTCGTTCCGGTGCTAAATTTCCCCCTGATGCTGCTACCTTAGCGGGTTTAATGTTTAGGATTAACAAGGTTAATGAAAAATTAACTCAAGTAGAATTGAGAGATAATCTTTATGTTGCCGGTCCATTTTGGGCAAAATTAAATAACAAACAAAACTTTTTTGTTCCCATTCCCTGGCATAAAATTATCGCTAAAAAAGGTTTTGGAGAATGGAAAATAGAAAACGATGAATGGAAGTTAGAAAAGAACATAGAAAAACCTGAACCTGATTATCGTTGGCAAACTATAATATCTTGGGAAACAGCTACACAAAACTTGAATAGCCCTGATAAAATTGCTGATAATCCTTGGAAATTTGTTTCCTTTCTTCATCCCAAAATTCAACAATTAGAACGGTGTGTAGTCAAATCAGATGGACTATTTTTAGAGAACTCTGTACAACTTTCTGATGATGTTTGTTTAGTTTATTTATCCACCTATCCTATTGATGATGGTTGGTATAAATTTGGAGGAGAAAATCACATTGTAGAAATATCTTGTAACGAACTTAATCCCAAAATTATCAAAATTTTAAACCAACCCATTGGTAAAAGTTTTGCATTAATAACACCGGGAGTATGGGGTTCAAATCGTATTTCTAAAAGGTGTCCAGAAAATGCCTTTTCCCCTAACCCTGACAATATCAAAATGTTGACAGATAAACCCGTTCCCTATCGTTTCCGTTCCCAAGGAACATTAGGAAGAGGACGTTACGCTGTTCCTGCGGGTAGTGTTTACGTCCTCGACGAACCCATTAATAAATCTTGGTGGGAATGGGATGAAAAATGGTTTCCCGATGAAGGTTACAGTCTGAAAAAAGTCGGTTGTGGTTTGTGTTTACCAGTAGAAATTGAAGGAGTCAACTAAAATGTACACTAAAGCTTATGGAATTATTGAAACTTTAGCACCTCTCCATGTTGGTGCAACCGCAGGGGAAGAAAGCGGAAATTTAAACCTGATTTTCCGTGATCAATTTACCCAAACAGGGATCATTCCTGGTAGTTCAATTCGTGGTCGGTTACGTTCAGAAATGCGTAATGATCAAGGAGAAAATGAAGCAAGTTATTGGTATGGTAACGGTGCTGATGATGACAAAAATAACGAATCTATTGTTAAATTTGAATATGCTTCTATTATTTGGATTCCCGTTTTTTGTCCTGGTCAACCTATAGTATGGGTAACTTGTCCCCGGTTATTAAAACGTTATCAAAGAATAGCTGGTGATACTATTGCTAAAGTAGATGGAAAAGATACACCTCTCAAAGAAATCAAAATTCCTGATGTTTATACAGGTTCAACTAATATCAAAACTAAACCAGGAGTAGGAAATACAAGAACTATTTTCTTTAACTTAGGTTTCTTAGAAGTTCAAAGAACCAAAGATTTATCACCTTGGTTTCCTGATCTCAAACAAAAACCAGCAGTGATAGTTGATGATGGTGATATTGGGATGATTCATGATATGGCATTATATCGCCAAAGTCGTGTCCGGTTAAAATCAGATCAAAAAGTAGTTGAAGGTGGTGGTTTTTTCAACACTGAAGCATTACCAGAAGGAACTATTTTAGTATTTCCTGTGGCACTGAGAAAAGATAAATCTGATCAAGCTAATAATAAAAAATGGCAACCTTTTGAAACTGGAAACACCGCCGATATTTATTTAGGTGGTTTAGAATCTATCGGTTTAGGTCATTGTGAATTAACTGTTAAAGGAGTGTAAAAAATGAGTTGGAAATCCTATAATTTAGACCAAAAAGCACAGAAATTAGTCCTCATATACCGGGATAAAAAAGGTGTAATTGGTCAATCTCATAAAATGAGAAGTACCGTAGCTTATGGTTTAGAAAGATTTTGGGGGGAACATTTACGACTGCTTCCTAAAGAACCCGAAAAAGGTAAATATTGGCGTGATACTTGGAAAACTTTTGTCGAAATCATGAAACAAGCAGGAATTAAATTACCTGAAGATCAAGTTGATGGTAATAATACCCGACAAGTACAAGATTATGCAGCGAGATTATGGGAATTAAACATTGAAGATCAACGAATTTGTTTAGCGGTTTTAACTCAATTTTGTGACAGTTTAGTTTGGTGGACTCAACGTTATAAAAAAGCAGGTGATAGCGATGGCGAATAGTAATGAAGTACCCTTAATGTTTCAAGCCCAAATTAGCGGACGGGGACAAATTCAATATATTCAACAACCTCAACAGTCTGAAAGATGGGTTGATGAATGGTTAGAAGCTACCGCTACCAATGCACCTAATTTTAGTGATCATGTAAGAAAAAAAGAATATAAAATTAGTTGGCGGTTACTTTCTAATAGTGGTCAAGATGATGATTTTATCCGTCCTGTAATTGCTGCTAATGGGTTTCCCTATTATCCCGGTGCGAGTATGAAAGGGGCATTTTTAAGACATTGTAACCCACAGCAAGCTATCAGGTATTGTGGATATCAAAATAATAGTGAAACCCAACCGGGAATATTACGTTTTCATGGTGCATTTCCCCAAGATACAGCTTGGAAAGATGAACCTTTAATTGATGTGGTTCACCCTCAACAAGATTGGCAAGTTAAAAATAATGCTGGTCATGCTGCTTTCTTACAAATATCCCTCCATGCACCGACTTTAATTTTCGGTATTTCTAGCACCATCGAATTAGATGATAGTGAATGGGAAACTATTTGGAGTATTTGGGATAAAGCGATAGAAAGGGGTATTGGTTCCCGGGTAAGTGCGGGTTACGGTCAACCCATTAACCACCCGGAAACAAAGTTATTTTCTGCGGGTTTAAAAGGACAAGGTTTAGCATCCACATTAATAGGGGGAATTGAAGAATTTCGCCCCAATATGTTTAAAGCAGGTTTACGGGGTTACACTTTGCGGTTATTTAGTGCGGTGACAGATGAGAAGACAGCAGAAGAATTAACTAAGGAACTATGGGGAGGTTTTGCAGGTGCGAAAGGTGCAATAGTTGGAGATTTAGGTATTGCTTTTCATGCTGAAAATTTAGCCATGGGTGAGTTTAAATATAATAGAAATCAAATGCCCACCTATGACTTGAAGAAAGGGACTTTAACTATTCTCTGTATGAAAAATTCTTCAGAGGAATATAGAAAGCAATTGAGACTTTTAGCTAAAGCAATTTTAAAATTTTCTCTTTTAATAGGTGGCTTTGGTAAATCATCCCGTAGGGTAGATCATAGAATATTTTTCCCTGAATATTTAAACTATGAAGATAAACCTATGATTGGTTGTCAATGGGGATTTACTAAAGACTCAGAACAATATTATTTTCCGGTCAATAATATTAACCACATCAAAAATATTATTGATAGTGTTTATAAAGCTGTTAATAATTGGTTAGTTTTTAAAGGTAAAACACAGAACTATCAAAAAATTGCTTGGCGTGAATGTTTTCATCCTGAAAATGTCCAAGTTTGGGGACGAATAGCGGCAGATGAAGATGATAGTTTAGCGGTACGTTGGTTTCATGGCAATTATAAAGGCAGTCAATCAATTAAAAGTTCTAAATTGACTGGTAAAATGAGTAATATTGGCAGAATTTACCACCGAATGTATCCCAGATATATAAAAACAAATGATGGAGAAATTAAAAAGAAGGGGAAAGAATACGTTGAATTATTAACTATCTTTCCAGATAAAACAGATGAAACTACTAAACAGTTTTTAGCTTTTTTACCTACCAGTGGGTTTGAAAAATTGTGGGGTGTTTAACTAACAAGATACCCTAAGATCCCCGACTTCTTTGTTTAACCTTACCAACTAACCGATAATTAATCATAGAAGTCGGGGATCTCAAACAGATACCCTAAGATCCCGGACTTCTTTGTTTAACCTTATCAACCAACCGATAATTAATTATAGAAGTCGGGGATCTCAAACAGATACCCTAAGATCCCGGACTTCTTTGTTTAACCTTACCAACTAACCGATAATTAATCATAGAAGTCGGGGATCTCAAACAACATTTTGATTAAATAAATTTTGAGGAGTTGAAAAAATGAGTATTTGGATTGTCACAACTGGTAATAGTGATGTTATCATCAAGGATGATCACAATTGGTCTAAATTCCATGATCAAGCACTTGATAAATTAGAATGTTGGGATTTTGGATCTGTTAATAGAATAGATCCTTCAGATAAGACGGCTGGTTATACTATTGCTGCTAGAGTATTAGGGATAGTATACCAAGATCAATTAGATGATCATTTTAATGATTTATCCTTTCCTTTGCTTGATGGTTTTACAGAACATTTAAAATCTAAAAATGATTCAAAAAATTTGATTGTAGATAAGATCCTTGTAATTTTAACTAATCAAAAAAATGTTTTTAAACCAAACGAAATTGAAGATAGTAAATGTCCTTATTGGCAAGATACCTGTACATTAAAACCAATTTTTGAGAAATATTTTACAACCAATTTTCCTAACTTTAAAAAACAAATTGAATATTTAGAACTAACCCCTGATTCTCCAGATGAAGGTTTAGATAACTGGGATAAATGTTTATTATTAGTTAATAGTTTATTCCAGCAAAAGATTACAGATATAATTTCTAAAACAGAAAAGAAAAAAAATGATAAACATAATAAGATTTTTGTGAGTCATCAAGCAGGTACTCCGGCAATTTCTTCTGCAATTCAGTTTTCAAGTTTAGCAAAGTTTGAGAACGAAGTAGAATTTTTAGTAAGTAATCAATATAAAAGGGAAAAGATACTTACTATTTCTAGCTCAAATTACTTAAAAGGTCTGAAATTACAAGAAGCAAAGGAGTTATTAGATAGATATGATTACTTAGGTGTTAATAAAATATTTGCGGAACTTTGTAAAAATAAATCTTTAACTGAAAAAGAACAGAAAATTAAAGATTTATTAGCAATGGCTATTCAATGGAATAATGCTAATTTTGATGATTTTGCAAAAGCAAGAAGCATCACCAATGGAGATGCTAAAAAACGTACTCAAGAATGGTGGTGGACAAGTTATGAAGCTGGTTATTTAGCCGTGATCAGATTCAGACAAGGTAACTATGTAGAGACGTCGTTTCATAGTTTCCGTGCTGTTGAAGGTTTATTAAGATATTTGGATAAAAATAAATATGAATACAAAGGTATTCATGATTTAGTGGAAATAGTTTTACCAAATTGGCAATCTAGTGATGATATCAAAATATTTAAGAATTTTGCATCTAGGGAAAGAAATAATTTATTTCATAATTTGCAAGGATTAGAAGAAAAGGAAGTGTTTAAAGCATGGAATACTTCAGATTATACTACGTGGCAAAATAGAGTTTTAGGTTGCATTAATTTCATCATATCTGAATCTGATCAAAAATTTGCTAAATCTGATCAAAAATTTACTAAGTTACAAGATTCTAGTCTGATGTCATCTGTACATGAAGAATTAAAAACAGCAATTAATAATTATGAATTGCAAGCTCCTAGTTAAATAATCCATCAGATCCCCGACTTCTATGATCAATTATCGGTTAAATAGCAAGATTGTCCTCAGAAGTCCGGGATCTTTTTTTCCCACACACAACCCAGATCCCCGACTTCTATGATCAATTATTGGTTAAATAGCAAGATTGTCCTCAGAAGTCGGGGATCTTTTTTTCCCACACACAACCCAGATCCCCGACTTCTATGATCAATTATTGGTTAAATAGCAAGATTGTCCTCAGAAGTCCGGGATCTTTTTTTCCCACACACAACCCAGATCCCCGACTTCTATGATCAATTACCGGTTAAATAGTAAGATTGTCCTCAGAAGTCCGGGATCTTTTCTTCCCACACACAACCCAGATCCCGGACTTCTATGATCAATTATCGGTTAAATAGCAAGATTGTCCTCAGAAGTCCGGGATCTTTTTTTCCCACTGCGGCCGGGTACGCTAGGAGGTGCAAATGTTGATTCTTTCGTTGACCCGGCCGATCTCTCTCTGGGTAAGGGTTTCAGGTGTTTTGACTGGTCGGTTTTTGCTTCTATATCCTCTGGGTTTGATACCCGGCCGAAAATGGCATCTAGACAGTAGACAGGGTAAGGGTTTATAATAGGGGCTACCGCTTCCTTTATAGGAAGTGGAATTAATGGAAACGAGTATGTAACTTTTCAATTGCACAGGGATCTCCATCCTTACACCGCTTCCTTTATAGGAAGTGGAATTAATGGAAACGATATGCTTTTTATAGCATAATCTTCATCTATTAAACCGCTTCCTTTATAGGAAGTGGAATTAATGGAAACTTGATTGAACTCTTGATGTATTGCTTTGATATTCTTTAAACCGCTTCCTTTATAGGAAGTGGAATTAATGGAAACTCCCTTTACTACTTCAAAAGTTAAGTGTTTTGTTTTATAAATCTTAGACCGCTTCCTTTATAGGAAGTGGAATTAATGGAAACTTAAGTTTAGAGACAATAGAAAATCTGCAAGATCACACCGCTTCCTTTATAGGAAGTGGAATTAATGGAAACTTCTTACAGAAGTTTGATAAGTTTGGGAATATGTACCGCTTCCTTTATAGGAAGTGGAATTAATGGAAACCATTACTAAGAGTTCATTAGAGTAGCCTGATGTGATATACCGCTTCCTTTATAGGAAGTGGAATTAATGGAAACAACCATCTTTAGTGTAGGCAGAACATAGTAAATAGTACCGCTTCCTTTATAGGAAGTGGAATTAATGGAAACTTAAATTTCCTCTAATAGTTGTTGTAGATATGCGATACCGCTTCCTTTATAGGAAGTGGAATTAATGGAAACCTTTGGTTCCTCAGCAGCAGCCTTAGCAATCTGATATTTGTACCGCTTCCTTTATAGGAAGTGGAATTAATGGAAACTATACTTAGGATTGTTAATAGTAGCTAATAAATTCTTACCGCTTCCTTTATAGGAAGTGGAATTAATGGAAACTATACTTGCCCAAAATTCCTTTTCTGCTTTAACTGACCGCTTCCTTTATAGGAAGTGGAATTAATGGAAACAAACATGATATAATACTCCTGTAAGATGCTTTTTTGACCGCTTCCTTTATAGGAAGTGGAATTAATGGAAACTTTAGTACCTGTGCCATTCCCTGCCCAGGAATACCGCTTCCTTTATAGGAAGTGGAATTAATGGAAACATTAACGCTATCTCAAGCGGATGCTTGAGATACCGCTTCCTTTATAAGAAGTGGAATTAATGGAAACGCGCCGTTCCCCGGTTCACCCGGATCGCACACCCCTAACGCCTCCTTTATAGGAGGTGGAATTAATTAATGGAGACTTGCTGCTGTGATTGCAGCAAAATTTTCAGTTGTACTGATCTCTGAAGTATTTTTTAATAAAACTTCATTTTTGTTAACAAACCTACCTAAAACTTATTAAACAAGTTGAATTTTCTGTTTGTTTGTAACAGTTAATTGATATATGTTGTCAAAATCATTCTTTTAGTTAGAAACTAAGAAGACAACAAAGCAATTATTTTTATGAACGCTATTTCTAATCTGGAATTTAAACGGTCAACCTGGCAAACCGCCATCATATTGACCTTAGGTTTTTGGCTGAGTGGGAGTCTAGTTTTAGATTGGGTAATTATGCCTAGTATGTACTTTGCTGGCATGATGAAAGAAGCTAGTTTTGCCACAGCAGGTTATGTGGTTTTTTGGAATTTTAACCGCCTAGAATTATTAGCTGCCGGCGTGGTTTTAACTTCTGTCTTGGCCATTAGTAAAACACAATCTCCTTGGCGTTGGAGTAGTATCATGTTATCTGCACTACTTTTAACAGTAGCAGCCCTAGATACTTATTTCTTAACCCCGCAAATGTGCGCTTTAGGTGCTAATTTCAACTTATTTGCTAGTAACCCAGTTCCAGCGACAATGAACTTATTACATAGCGGTTATTTTCTCTTAGAAATTTTGAAATTAGCAGCAGGAGGTATACTTTTAAATTGGTGTTGGCGGGAAGCGTAAAAATTTCATAGTAGGGGTAATTCATGAATTACCCCTACTTTCGTTCTATTTTGCGTAAGTCCTGGGTTTATTCAGCAAGCCCTAAATATTGATATCTATATTCTCTACATACTTTCTTACCTG
>NZ_PGEM01000141.1:12494-24386 GCF_002934005.1 Cuspidothrix issatschenkoi CHARLIE-1
GGGTTGTGATTGCTTCCCTTCCCTCCCAATGACTGTAAATATTTTTGTCCAATTACTTATAAATACCCAAAAACCTCAATTGTTGGTTAGCTTACTGCAAAGCAAGTCCCAGCAAACATTACCGCGCTGTTAGTAAAGATAGTGGTCAACCTAATATCAGAATGATTAAAAAGTCAGATTTTATCTTAGCTCCTTACATGAAGAGCAACAACTTCCGCGCAACTTATCAAATACTGAATACAGTAGTTCCCTATATTTTGTTATGGATTTTAGCACCACAAGCAGCAAAATTTTCCTTTTGGTTGCTACCACCGATCATGATTTTGATCATACTATTTTCCCTACGTTGTTTTTCCTTAATGCACGATTGTGGACATTATTCACTTTTTAGCTCTAAACGGGTAAATAGAGTTGTAGGATTTATTTTAGGAGTCATTAATGCCATCCCTCAATATCCTTGGTCAAGAGGTCATGCTTACCATCATAAAACCAATGGTGATTGGGAAAAATATCGGGGACCATCGGCATTAATCTCCACAGAAGAGTTTAGTAAACTTAGTCCTGCTGCTCAAAAGTGGTATGGATTTTTGAGGCATCCATTCATGCTGTTGCCCGGCGGCTTTTTCTACCTAGCAATTAAGCCCAGACTGGCACTAATTAGCGGATTATATGGTTTTATAGGTCATTTAATGACTTGCATCCAAGAAGATCCAACTATGGATATCAAGAAGATTATTTACTCTTATAAATCCAGAAGTTGGTACACAACGGAAGAGTTTTTTGATCTGCTTTTTAACAATATTTTTGTCGTTAGTAGTTGGATTTATGCCGGCTATTTACTAGGATTTGGATTCTTCCTTAGTGTTTACTCAATCACCCTCACCTTTTCAGCCGCAATTTTTATCTGTGTCTTCTTTGTCCAGCATAACTTTGATGGTTCTTACGCCCATAAAACCCAAGGTTGGGATTATACATTAGGGGCATTAGAAGGCAGTAGTTATTTAGAATTACCTACAGTTTTCAAATGGTTTGCCGCAGATATTGGCTATCACAATATTCACCATCTTTCTGAAAGAATCCCTAATTATAATCTGGAAGCTTGCCACAATCAAAATAGTCATCTATTGACCCATGTAAAAAAGCTAAAAATATCAGATATTCCTGATTGTTTCAAATTTATTTTGTGGGATTCATCGGCAAATCGTCTTGTGTCCATTGCTTCATTCCATCAATCAACATCTTGGGCAAGGAATGTTACAGCAAATTGCAGCTAAATTAGCCACAAAATCATTAGTACAACCTTTGTGGTGCGGGCATCTTGTCTTCGTTTTAAGTAGTCGTGCAAAATAAATTTTATATTTTGGAGAGGGAACAGGGAACAGGGAACAGGAAATAAGGAATACAGAGATTTTTCTTTTTTCCAAAAATGTTAAATTAATTTTGCTCAGGTACTTATGATGATTTAGCCCCCTAAATCCCCTGCCCCCGTGACCCCCAAGTTTGGGGGACCTTAAAATTCTTATCCCCCCAGAATTGGGGGTGAGGGGGCATCAAAACCCTATTAGGCCACTTGATTAAACTGTACACGGTAGCTTTGTTAAGGGGGGACTACAGGGGGGGCTGATTATGTGCATCTTCATAGAAAATTGATATAATGTGATATGTATTTCTTATTCCTCGTCACTATTAGGCAATAAGAGACGAATAGCAAGGACAGCAAACCCAAGGGCAGCGATCGCTTTTAAAATGCGTGTAGGTAAAAATTGTGACACTGCACCACCAGCCAATGCACCCAAAAGACTGGTTAATACTAAAGCCCCTGCTGTACCAAAAAATATGGCTTTTCGAGATTGTCCTTGTCCAGAAAGAGCGATCGCTGCTAACTGACTTTTATCACCCAATTCTGACAAAAACACCGTCACAAAGCTTAATCCTAAAAGATGCCAGTCCATAATGTTCCTAGCTTACAATATTTATAAGAATTAACTACCAGAATTAACCCTGAATCACATCCCACACCAACATAATCGAAATTAGCAACAACATCACACCGGCTGATTTCTCCACAGTTTTCGGGCTGAGTTTTGTTGCTATCCAACCACCTAATAATACTCCTAGTAAGCTAGTAGTAATTAATGCTACGCCAGACCCTAGAAAAACTACCCAAGGTGCATGGGATTCTGCACTCATTAGCAGGGTGGAAAGTTGAGTTTTATCACCAATTTCCGCGAGAAAAATCGTGATAAAGGTTGTCCCAAATACCATAAATAGGGATTCTTGGGGTTTGCGATTCTCCTTAACTAGAGGCTGAAGTGAATAGCTTTCAGTTTCCGATGGCTGAGAAATAGTAGCAGGTTTAGTATCAACTTTCACAGGCGTTAGTTTTGTTTCTAAGTTGTTTTCATATTCCTTTCATTTTCTCATAATGTTGTCATAAATGGCAACTAGATTTTTCACCAACCAACAGCTTGATCAAAACGGATTTGTTCTAAACTGCGATCGCTCTGCTTATACTGATCAAGACTAAATATCAAGCAAATAGCAGTATTTATTTTTTACATAAAGAATATTGATGAGAATACGCGCTTAATTAATGATATTAAAAAGTAATCTAAAACAAAATCTCTGATCATAACTTTGAGTGCTAAAATACCGGATATAGAGCGAATTGAAGATATTCATGTCAGAAGTTCTTTTAGATTCTCTATATAATTATTTGTTAAAAAAAGTAAGAAGTATGAAAATACAGAGTTTTAAATTCAGTAACCATAAAGAAAATTGGCACATTCAGGAAGTTAAATTTGAGGAGCTAAATTTACTTGTCGGTGGTTCTGGAGTTGGAAAGACAAGAATTTTAAGGGCACTTAATTTAATTTGTGATACTGCAAAAGGTGTAAATCGCAATTTAGATGATTTGGAATGGAGTATCAATTTTTCTCATTTAGGACAAAATTATAGGTGGGAGTTAAGAAGTTCCTCAATTAAAAACAAAGAGATGTTTCGATATCTAAGTCAGTTTGATAAGACTGAAATTGTTTATGAGTTAGAAAAGACTGAAATTGTTTATGAAAAATTAGTTCAATATAATGATGATTCAGAAACAGAAATATTTCTCCTCAGTCCTTCTAAGTCAAAATTAAATAACAAAGATTTACCTAAACTTAAAAGAACTGAAAGTGCTATTGCCATTCTTTTAGAGGAAAATTTGATTGTTCCAGTAGGTGAAGCATTTGGGCGATTAATATTTAACTTTGAAACTGCTCAGAATTATACATTTATGGTTGACGCTAATGATAGACCTCCTATGGTGTTACCTAAAGATTTTTCAAAGCGTTTCGATAAAACCCAATATTCTACTAGAAATCCACCAGTTCTAAAGGCATTTTATTTGCAGAAATTTTCTCCTGAAATTTTTAATAAAATTAAAGAGTATTATATTGATATTTTTTCAGAAGTTAAAGATGTCAGAGTCGGTAGTAAGAGAAATTCAGATGGTGATGCTCGGCTATTCTTTGAAATTCAAGAAAATGGTTTAGAAGACTGGATTCCTCAAGAGCGAATTTCATCCGGTATGTTTCGTACTTTAATTTTTTTGGTTGAAGTAATTACTGCTCCTGAAGAATCAGTAATTTTAATTGATGAATTTGAAAATAGTTTAGGAATTAACTGTATGGCTGAACTAACAGATTTTATCCTTGATAAATCCTCAGATGTACAGTTTATACTTACTAGCCATCATCCATATATTATCAATAATATTCCTTGGAAAACTTGGCAAATAGTTAGTAAATCTGGAAATAAAGTCAAAGTTAGAAAAGCTTCTGATATTCCAGAACTGAACACAGCATCTAGTTTGGATAAGTTTACTCAATTAGTTAATTTACTTGATAGTGAGGAAGTTTCCGAGTGAATCTTTTATTTTTAGTAGAGGGGGGAAAGACTGAACCAAAAGTATATAAAGCATGGTTACAATATTTATTTCCTAGCTTAACTTTTGTTGTCCGACCTGAAGATATGACAATAAATACTTGTCGAATTATTGCAGGGGACGGCTATCCAAATATGGTGAGTAAGCCTAAGCAATATCCAGGAGTTTCTCGACTGGAAGCTTGTCTAATTGATATAGTAACATTCGGCAATGTCAATCATTTCTTTATATGTATTGACTCTGAAGAAAATTCTTACACTGATCGGTTTCATGAAGTGAAATCTAAACTTGATGATCTAAAATCAGGCTACAATATAGATGGATCAAAAACAGAGATTCATATAATAATTCAGCATTGCTGTATTGAAACATGGGCATTGGGTAATGCAGAAATTCCTAAGGAATATAGTTCAATAGGAAGTTCTACAGTTTTATCTGATTTTCAGGCATATTACGATATTTTGGTCAATGATCCTGAAGAAATGTCTTCATGTCCACCTGGATATATTTTTAGGACAAAAGCGAAATTTCATGAACGTTATCTCAAAGAATATCTCCAACAATTTGGTTTGTCCTACAGTAAAAAAGATCCAAAAGTTGTAGAGGGTAAAAAGTATCTAGATGCGTTAAAAAAGCGATGTGAATTAATGAATCATTTATCTAGCTTGAAATTATTGTTAGATATATGGAGTCGCATAGAAACTTTGTAAGCAGTAGCAAAATTTAGGTACATGAAGGTGAATCTCTCATTGATTACTGCGCTAAAAAACACAATGAGAGGATACCTGTATGAATTAAATCAAAAACCAACAGCTTGATCAAAACGGATTTGTTCTAAACTGCGATCGCCATAAACCCCCTCAATTTGCTGACGACAGCAATCAATGGCAAAATCATTTACATCCTCCGGTTCAATTCCATACATCTCTTCAAACGTCTCCGCTTCCACCCGACAGAACCGGGGACGGGTAGGGTAGATTTTACATTCCCGCGTGCCATGATCATAATTTATACACCATCCTCCCTCACCCACCATACTGAGATACAGTTCTAAATCTGGTGGTGAAAGATACTCTTCCAAATCAGGACGATCTGCTGGTGTTAGGTTACAGCACGCCCCACAATTAGATATACATTGCCAAGTAGCCATATTTTTTACCTCTAGTCTTGTTGTTATTTTACTTTTTTATGACTTTTTCTATAATTTTGTGAAGTAAATTAAATTTTAGATCCCCAGGCCAGATATGATAAGTCTTGGGTTGCGTTATTAAATTATTCAATCTTTTAAAACTTTTGGGAGGAAAAAATGGAAGCTTTAGCTAACGTCAATTGGGAAGTTGTATTACAATTAACCTGCGTGGCACTAATTGTGCTTGCTGGTCCTGCTGTTATCTTCGTTCTCGCATTTCGCAACGGTGACCTGTAACCTGGTTCATGGGTAATTGGTAGTGGGTAATGCTTTGTATAATAACCAATTACCCATTTGCGATTATGGAATTTTAAATTATTCGCTTAAAAAAGCTTTTGATCTTTAAGTCTGTAAAGAGATTAACAAAGCCTGAATTGCATTTTGAACAATTCCCTCATATATGGGTTGAGATAAATTCACCTGTTCAGCATTGTCGCGGTTGAAACCCAACAGACCAAATTTATCTTCTGGCCGCATCACTAAAACTTTACCTTCAGAATTTTTCACTCTTAATTCTGTACTTGCACCATTATTATAGATCCCACAGGTATATTGACGCTGTTTGTATTCAAAATTAGCCCGTGATAGGTGCGATGAATTAGCAAACAGGTTAATAACGTAATTTGGCAGTTTTGCACCAACTAATTCCATTTCTATACTTGTTTGACCATTAAAATTATTTTCTCGTAATTTATAAGCAATATCCAATCTTGATGGTAGGGGAAAATAATCACCCCAACGCCATGCTATACCTTTAAGTTCATGACGCTGATTATCTATAATTTGGGCTATAGTTAATTTAATGTGACCTTTACCAACAATTTTCTGTTCAATTACTTGGACATTAGGAGTCCAAAAAATCGGATCGGAATTATCAATACCGCAGGGATGGAGAATATTTAATTGTTGGAAAAGATCCTGATTAATGTCGTGAATATCAACTTGAGTATCAATTTTTAAAAGAGGTTTAAGGTGTTGCAATTCTAAACGCTGATTTGCAAATGCAGATAACCGCAACCGAAATTCTGATAAATTTTCTGCTGGTAAAGAAAATCCTCCCGCAGCTTTGTGTCCGCCAAATTTACCTAATAAATCCCGACAAGCTTCTAAAGCTGCAAAAACATTAAATTCAGGAATTCCCCGCGCCGAACCGCGAATTATGCTTTCATTTTCATAGGTACAAATAAAGACAGGAACACCATAGCGTTCTAATAAACGGGAAGCAACAATGCCAATGACACCATGATGCCAATTATCTTTAATAATAACTAATACCCGGTCTTTCTGTAAAGAGTTGACATATAAATTTTCAACAATAGAAATAGCTTCTTTTTCAATTTCCTCACACATTTGTTGCCGTTGAGTATTAGTTTGTTCACATTGGATTGCTTTAGCTAGTGCTACACCAAAATCATCAGTTGTCAGTAAATCAATGACAATTTGTGGATCACCAATTCTGCCAATAGCATTAACTCGTGGACCCAAGCGAAAACCAATATCTTCCGGTTTTAAAGATTTGGTATTTTGATTTTTTTCTCCTTCACTAGCTTGAACCCCAGCAATTTGAATTAATGCTTGAATACCTGGTAAAGTAGATTTAGGTAATATTTTTAAACCTCTTTTAACCCAGCGACGATTCACACCCGTTAAAGGTGCTAAATCGGCAATAGTTCCTAAAGTAAATAAAGCTAAAAGTGGTTGTACTAAACCTTTTAATTCCCCTAGCTGCTGTGCTAAACAAACCGCTAAAATATACGCCACCCCTACACCAGCAACACCCCGATAAGGGGAAGATTCAGCGATTAGTTTAGGATTTAAAATAGCGTTAGCTGGGGGTAATTGTTGAGGAATATCATGATGATCGGTGATAATAACCTTTAAACCCAATTCTCTAGCTTTAGTAATAGGTTCAAAAGCCGAAATTCCATTATCTACCGTGAGAATTAGTCCCACACCTTCATCATGAAATTCTTGTACAATCCGGTTATTAATCCCATAACCATCGTGCATTCGACTAGGAATAGCATAATCAACATCAGCACCCAAAGCGCGTAAACTACGAAGTAGTAATGCAGTACTAGTCATACCATCTGCATCATAGTCTCCACAAATAGCTATTTTCTCTTTTTTAGAAATGGCAATTTCCAATAATTCCACACTTGCAGCTAAATCTGGAAATTCTTCTAAAGGAGAAGGTAAAATGAGAGATTCGGGTTCTAAAAATATCTTTGCATCTTCTAGGGTTTCCATACCCCGATTAATTAACAATTGGCTAATAATAGGGGATATATCCGTTAAATTCCCTAGTTTTTCCGCTAATTCTCTATTTTCCGGGTAAATTTGCCAACGTTGATTAGGTAAGCGTTTAGCAGAATTATCATTAGTCATTGGTTATTAGTTACTTGTAATATTTTTATACACTAAATATATAGATATTAAGCTATATTAGCTTAACACCTTACCAGTACATCAACCATATTTTTTCCTCTTACCCTCAAGACCTAAAATTGCAGATATAACCTCAGCTTAATCAAGAATAAAGGCGTTAAAGCTGCTTTTTTTCTTACCCTTCCCTGTAAAGGAAAGATTTAGCTTACTATTATTTATCCTCAATAATTAACCCCCAAGGAGATGATTATGAATCGGCTAATTTATGAAAGTTCTGTCTCATATAATGGATATTTGATTATTCCTTTTGTTTTTGGCAAAGTAGATGATTACGATATTTATTCATATAAATTATTAGCTGAAATTGCACATAAAAGCCGATTTCATGCTGCCGAAAATCCAGCCAAAATGTATGGAAATACCATCACAAATATAATTGATATTGCTAAAGAACATATTGATATTCATACAGACTTTGTAAGTCAAGGTGATTTTTTTAAAACCCGCTATATTTACAATCATAATTTGATTATTATTTATGATAAAAATGGTAGATGTTATTACGACCATTACAGTCCAGAATCATTAAGTAATATTGCCGCACCTAAATTATTTTCCTCACCCTATGAATGTTTAAATTGGCTGCAAAAAGGTCTAGATAGTAAAAAAAGAGCCTAAATTATGTAGGTTGGGTTGACCCAAGGAAACCCAACATCATGGACATCTGGTGGTAATTAAATGTGCATAAGCACCAAACATGATTTTATGGCAACCAGAAATTAGGTAAAATAGATTTACCCACATCCCGAACAACTTGATTGATATTTCTGGCAAATTGGATATGATTTTCGTCTGCTTCCACTGGTAAAATATTGGCTTTTTCCCCAGATTGTAAATAGGAAATAGCTAAATTTGCAGCTTCTAAACCAGTCACATAAGCTTTTTCTTGTGACCATGAACCATGACGGTTAATAATCCAATCTCCACTCATAAACAGATTTTGTAACCTGGTCTTAGCTGGTAACAGATAACGATAACTACCCGGGGCAAAATGTGTAACTGCATTTGCTAAACGAATCACACTACTATCTATGACTTTTGCTTCTCTAAAACCGGGAATACATTTTGTTAAATAACCTTGAACTATTTGCACAATTTCATGATCACTTAAATGCAGAAATTGATTAGCGTGATAAAAATCCGCTTCTATTACTGTTCCTGGTTCATCTGTAAATTCATCATGTAAAGCATTCAAATCAAAAAATGTCCATCCCGTAGAATCATCAAAACCAAAACAAGCATTGGAAGGACGGGGAATATCTATTTTTCTATCAAACCATAACCGAGTTGCTAAAACATCAACAGCCCCTAAATTATTTAAGTTTCTAAATTCTGCCCGATTTTGTAAACTCGGACTACTAGAAACAATCTTTTTCATTCCTGTAACACCAACGGAAAAAATTACAGCATCAGCATCAAAAATTTCATCATTGCAAACTACACCTTTAACGTGATCATTGCTATCTATAATTACATCTGTAACTTTATGTTTAGATAGAACTCTTGCACCTAATTTTTCTATTTGTTCTACCCAGGGACGAAAGATTTTTTCTCCCACAGTGCCGCGACACCAAACTACATCAAAATCCGGTTGATGTGCGAGAATAAAATAATATAACATTCCCAAGGTGGCAGCCGCAGAACATTGTTCACCAGGGGCAAATAATCCCACTAATAACATTGGTTCAAAGGCCTCTTTATAGAGTCTGGCAGAAACACCAAAAGTCTTGAATAATTCACGGGCTGTAAGATAATCGTAACGTTTCCAAGCCTGATCGGAATTATCAAAATCAATCAAACTATATAGTAAGGGTAAAGCACTCAAACGGTCAATTAATGGTAATCTTTGAAATTGAGGATATATAAAAGTTCCTAAAGGTGTGGGCAGTCTGGGTAAATCTTGAAAAATAGGAGATTCTACTTCCAAACCTGCGGGAGAATATTGCGCGGAACGAGTCCAAGTTGTAAAAGGACTAATTCCCAATTCATTAATCAGAGAAAAAATATTTCTGTAAGGATACCAAAAGCCATGAATACCAGCTTCTACAGATTTACCTGCGGCTGTTTGCCAACCTGCTACTAAACCACCAGGATATTGTCCAGCTTCTAGTAATGTGACATCATAACCTTGTTTGGCTAAATGGTAAGTAGCCCCTAAACCAGCCCAACCAGCACCAACAACGATGACTTTTTTCTGTTGTGATTCTTTTGACATTTTCCCTGATCATAATTGCACTCATTTAATAATGTATCTGATTTCTAAGAACTGTTCCCAGTTAAGAGTTCCCTGTTCCACTTCTTCAGCAAACCCTAGTTAAAGTGTTAAGTTCTCTTAAACTGATACCAGTATTATGTAAAGCCGCATATATTAACCCTCGGTTGTACCACCTGACTAAGAGGAACTACAAGGAGTATTTTTGTGTGCATCTTTGTACAGAATTGGTATGAGGATTGAACACCCAATTATCATTTATGGACACAATCAATATAAGAAGTCGGGGATCTTTTTGTCTCAAATTCCTACTACTAAATATAAAAATCTCCCCATAAATTCCTAATCTGGGAAAATATGGGGAGATATAAATATATAAAAATTTGTCAAGAAATGGTCTTAATTTTGAGGAGGAGGAGAATTATTTGTACCTGGTGCTACAGGTGTTTGTGGTAAGGTGTTATTGGGAACTACAGGTGTAATTCCAGGAGGTAGTCCGTTTGCTGGTGCTGGAAATTGATTGGGGTTAGCAGGTGGTAAAGGACTCAAGTTTCCTGGTGGGTTAATTTCTGGATTAGCGAAATTATTAGGTATGCTAGGAGTAGGAAAAGTAGATACACCAGGTGAATTTATGACTGGTTGAGATGAACCAGGAATAATACCCAGAGATACGCGATTTCCGCCAACTTTTCTCAGCAAATCTAATGTTTGAATCACATCATTATAAGTAGCTGTGCGCGAAGCATTTAATACTAAAATTCCATCTGGATTCGTTTGCAGATATTGTTTTAAACGAGCCTCTAATTGCTCCCGGTTGACGGGTTCTTTTTCTATGTAAGTTAACCCAATGGCATCAATGGTTACAGGCAAGATGTTATTTTTGACTTGGGAATTAGCAGCCGAATCTGTACCTGTACTCGCTTTAGGTAAGTCAATATTAATGGCTTGTTGGCGGGTAAATTGTAAAGCTGCTAATAAAAAGAATGTCAGAATACAAAAAACAACATCAATTAAGGGGATAATCTGAATTTGAAGTTCTTCACCGGGGGTATCTAGTTTAACTTTCATCTTCTTGCTTTTCTAGGGAGTTCAAAGTGGAATTATCAATTTTCTCATCTGGCTCAATTATTTGGTGTGGCTCAATTGGCTCAATTACTTCATTTGACTCAATGGCTGAATTTTTAGTAAATGATGTTTCGTCTAGGTGAGACGATGAACGGAAATTTTCAGGAGTAGATTTTAGCTCTAGCTCAATTGTCTTATGGGAATCAATTTTCTCATCTAGCTCAATTGGATCAATTACTTCATTTGACTCAATAGCTGAATTTTTAGTAAATGATTCAGAAGTAGATTTTGACTCTATTTTTCTATTAATTGTATTCGGTTCAGGTGGATACTGACGATAGAGAAGTTCTAGTTCATTTCCTGCTTTGTTGAAAACTTTAACTTGGTTAACAACAAAACTTTGAAATAGGCGATAGAATACTAAACTGGCGATCGCTACTATTAATCCTGATGCTGTACTAATCAGGGATTCCCCAATCCCAGTTGTAACGCCGGTAGCAGATTCAGTTCCTAAATCACCAATACGAATTGAACCCAAGGAATGAATCAAACCGAGAACTGTACCCAACAATCCTAACAGGGGTGAAAGAGCAATAACGGCTTCAAGAAGTTTTTCACCCCGACGCATTCCCGCTATCTCCTCGGCTGCGGTTGATTCTAGTGCTAATCTAAAGGTTTCTGGATCGTATTTTTGTAAGCGTAAAGGTGCATATAAAAACCTGCCAATAGGCTGATCTCTGGCTTGTTCGGCGATCGCTTCTGCTATTTCCCAATTCTCCCCAGCAGCATCAAGAATGCGATTAACAATTTCTTTTTCCTGGGTCAAAATCCTTAACCAGAACCACAGACGTTCAAAAATGACGCTGAGTGATAGAACTGATAAAACTAGCAAAGGCCACATAGAGGGCCCGCCCTTCTTAAACAAATCTAAAATATCCACTGTGTAGGGTTCCTCTCTCCATCGCTGGTAGTCAAAGCATTTTCATTTTAGAGAGTAATGCAAAACTCACAAACTTTTCTCATTAATTACTCAGCAGTAAACCAAAAAGT
>NZ_PGEM01000142.1 GCF_002934005.1 Cuspidothrix issatschenkoi CHARLIE-1
ACTTACGGCGAATAGTTAAAGGCAGGAGGCTGGGGAGAAGCGGTATGACTAACGCCAGGCTTTGCTAACGGCTTCGCTCACCGACTGGGAGCAGGTGAGAAATATATTATTCTATTCTCTCTTGCCTCTTGCCTCTCATTGACTATTAACAACTTCACTCACATTTGCTGTCAATCCTCTCTTTACCTTGACATTACTAGAACCGCTTTGAGGAATATCTTTTCTACCTGTGCGCTTTGCTAATGCTAATAATAAGTAAACACTAAACAAGTATCCAGCAGCTAAAATAAATATCATCATAGGCATATTTCTGTAAATCATTGTTTCACCATCTTTGCTTGCTAAGGAATATAAAATTGCATAAAAAGCCAGCAAGACCCCAGTTACATCAAGTATCTACTTAATCACTGTAGTTAGTTATACAAATATTGAAAGTAGAAATACTAATTTCTTTGAGCAATCGGTTTATTTTTAATATCAACTTTCCCAGTCCGTACATCCAACAGCAGCAAAATCGCCTATTAGCAAACAACTACTGCGCTCATCAGCAGTCTACCTAGCCTGTGGTATTGACTTCATTCTAAATTAAACAAATATACACTAATACTTAACGTGCGCTGAATACGTTGAGTTAATTCCATCACTGGAAAAGTATAATTTGATTTAAAAGGCATGATGAAAGCACAAAGGCAAAGGAATATGTCCTACCCTCTTTTAGGCGACTAATTATTTTGTACTCACGACACTATCGCGTAAAATCACCCAATGATGGTTTTACTTAGGAAGTGAGTAATCTGAAAAGTTTAATATCCTTACGTATTAGCATAACACAACCCAATTGAATTTGAACCTAATTTCTAGACTAAATTCAAAAATTTTTTGCTCCTGACAGACACCTTGAGGTTGTTACTAGCAGGTACTTTAAAATTTACAGATAATTCGAGATAACTACGCAAAATCCCGTACACAAAAATTAAATTCACCCAGTAACCTTTGAAGGTTTTTTATGGTAACATAATTTTAGTCTTGGCTATAAAGAACTTAATAAATATTGAAAATGAGCTTCCCAGAGGAAAACTTTGCGCTCACACTGGGTTATCTTAAAATTAAAGAATATGTAAACTTTCGTAACTTAAGTCAGAGTCCGCCCATCCATGACCCCAGCCACCTCCCTGTTTACCCCTGTGGAAGCAGACCTGCAAATACTAGCAGATAACCTGAAACAGCTAGTTGGAAATCGCCACCCCATTCTTTATGCCGCAGCCGAACACTTATTCGGTGCTGGGGGTAAGCGCATCAGACCTGCAATTGTGCTGCTGATATCGCGGGCAACCATGTTAGAAGAAGACATCACAGCACGTCATAGACGGCTGGCTGAGATTACAGAAATGATCCATACAGCCAGTTTGGTACATGATGATGTGGTAGATGAATCAAATGTCCGACGTGGTGTGCCAACAGTACATAGTTTATTTGGTAATCGCATTGCTATACTTGCCGGGGATTTCCTGTTTGCTCAATCATCTTGGTATTTAGCAAATCTCAACAATTTGGATGTTGTCAAATTACTTTCGGAAGTAATTATGGATTTAGCTGCTGGAGAAATCCAACAAGGGCTAAATCGGTTTGATGCGAGTATTTCTATCGAAAGCTATCTGCAAAAGAGCTATTACAAAACAGCTTCATTAATAGCCAACAGTGCTAAAGCTGCGGGATTAATTAGTGAAACCTCCCTAGAAATTGCAGAACATCTATACAATTATGGTCGCCATCTGGGGCTTGCCTTCCAGATAGTAGATGATATTCTCGATTTCACCAGTTCAACAGACACCTTGGGTAAACCAGCAGGTTCTGATCTCAAAAGTGGCAACCTCACAGCACCAGTTTTATATGCCTTAGAAGAAAAACCTTACTTGGAAGTCTTGATTGAACGAGAATTTGCCCAGGAAGGTGATTTAGAACAGGCATTGGCACTAATTGATGATAGTCGAGGTATCCAGCGAGCTAGAGAATTAGCTGATCATCACTCAAAATTGGCCACGGAGAATATTAGCATTTTAGCCCCCTCAGAATCACGTCAAGCCTTAATCAACTTGACTGACTATGTTTTAAGCCGACTCTACTAAAACATTTAGAGTGATTTAAAGCTTGGGATTGAGGAAATTTATAGCAGAAGACAACAGATAGGAAGTAAAACAGGACTTATACAACTGGAACATTGGTAGGGTGTGGTTCGGCAAGCTCACCAACCACGTCAGACAGCATAAATTATGTAAATAACTAAATTGTTGATATCTGACGCACCCTACAACAGATTTTTTGGTGTGACACTTTACCTCCTGCCTCTTGTCTCCTGCCTCCGTTAAGCAATATTGGGAGGAATTATTTTTTTTCCTCTAGATTGCTGTAGTTGTCGTTGAATTTGGCTTTCTATCTCAAAGCGAGAAACTTCTACCAGATGGGCAAGAGTTCCTGGAGTTTCGATAAAAATCAGACTGTGTACTGGTTTCATCGCTACTAACTGGAACAAAATGTGGGTAACATACATGGAGGTTGGGAGCAAGTGAGGGTCACGCCCAGCATCTAAGATCAGAGAAATATCCTGTATGGTAGGGAAAGCGTAAATAACTTGCTTTTCTATTCCTGGATTTGCGCGGTTGCTCAATGTAGTTAATAACCAATCCTGCTCAGAATTTTGGAGAATAAAGTATTGGTGGTGTCGTAACTTTTGGGCAATAGCGATTAAGACAGGAGCGATTGATACCATAAGTTTTGGTGTCATACCATCCTGGGGTGCATTATCTATCAGCAATTGAATTTGTGCTTCTAAATCCATCATGATTTGTCCGTGACTTTGGGTAATGGCTAAAACAAGAGCGAGAAAATATCCCACAAAATCGGGACTTACAAGTTTAGCCACATCCTCAATCTAAATTGGTTTACGTTAGCCTTAAACACAAAAACCATAAAGTGATTATCTAAAGTCTGACAACTAGTGTCCAAAGTATGTTAGGGTCTTTTTGAGAACTGGGATTATGAATTCAGCCGCAATCGCAACTATTCAGGGGAAAATTTCTATCAGCGTGGAGGTCATCTTTCAATTCCTATTTAGGGAACTTCAACAGTCAACCAAGGCGTCCGAGCAAAATTGTCACGATGTGTCGGTGAGAATTACTAACGAAGTCTTACGAATTTGTAGTGAAAGCAAACGCATTCAAACCTCTGGGACAGTTGAAAGTTCAGCCATGAGCCTAGCTAAACATCGGTTACAACAGTGTATCCGCTACTACCAGCTAGGTTCAAATCGTGGACGTATGGAATTACATAGCACACTAAGTGCTATTGTTTACCGTTATATTAATCCTCCCCATAGGCAGTTAAGCTATCAAGGGCGGTTGACTATCATTGAAGATTTTCTACAGAGTTTTTATCTGGAGGCTTTAAATGCTTTTAGAAGGGAGAACCAATTGGGTCTTACCTATCGTCCCCGGACTCTATTGGAATTGGGAGAATACATGGCATTTACGGAACGCTATGGCAAGCGTCGGATTCCTCTCCCTGGCAGACAGCAACAATTAATTATTCTGCGAGCGCAAACTTTTTCCAAACAACAACCTCCAGAAACAACTGTAGATATAGAACAGGCATCAGAAGGTGGTAGCGGTGAATATGATGGTTCTTGGGAAGAACCAGCTATTCAGCAATTGCGATCAGCTATGGCCATGCAGCCTGAACCGGAAGAAAACACTCTGCGCTCGGTTGTGATTAAAGAATTAATAGATTATTTAGAAGAAAAAGAACAATCTGATTGTGCTGATTACTTTGCGCTTCGTCTTCAGGATTTATCAGCACCAGAAATTGAATCAATTTTAGGTTTAACCTCTCGCCAGCGTGATTACTTGCAGCAGCGTTTTAAATATCATTTAATTCGGTTCGCTTTATTACACCGTTGGGAATTAGTGCATGAGTGGTTAGAAGTTTCCTTACCTACTAATTTGGGTTTAACTCCGATTCAATGGGAAAGTTATATTGCCCAGCTAGATGATAAACAAAGAGAAATTTTAGATTTGAAACAACAAGGGAAACCTGATGAACAAATCGCTAAAGCTGTAGGCTTGTCTATGGCGCAGTTACAAAAACGTTGGTTTAAGATTCTCGAACAAGCTTGGGAAATTCGTAACTCCCTAGTGTCCGGATCTAGTGCATCTACCCATGAATGGTGACTTGTGAATCCTCACAAAAATTATTAAGTTTCTCAGGTATTGAAAAATTATAAATTCAACACCTACGGGTATAACTTGTTAGAATGTGAGGAAATGAGGGGGTAGAGATTCATCTTGGGATGGTAGCCTGTTAATGGCGAACCCAACTGGGAAGAAAAACCCCAAACCTTTCAACTGGGAGAAATTCCTACTGTGCAAGAACGTTTCCAAGCTATTCTTAAGCGTCGTTTACAAGACCGAATACAACAAAACCCGCCGTTGTTCCCCTGGGAAACACAATCAATAGAGTATCCTGAGTGTGTAGAAGAAAAATCACTGGGATTAGTTTCTGTTTGGGGGTGGAGTGTCAACCAGTCTCAGCTTAATTTGCCAATTCACCTACCGGAAAAAGTTTTTTGGCAATTGTTAGAAAAATGTCAGGTGTTATTAACATCTTCCGTACCACTAGGAGCTAAATTAGTTCAGGTGGTAGAGAGTATGTTTCCTAGTGATGCTCAGACCATTAATGATTTGGCCGGGTTAGTGTTGAGAAGCTCTTATCGTTCAGCAGATAGCCTGACTGCTAGCCCTGATATTGAGGGTGATTATTTCGATTTATTACCACGGCAACAAATGGCTTTGTCTTTAATGGCAGCCAAACAATTGTTAGAAAATTTAACCTTGCCAATTTCATCTACGCACCCACTAGTAGAAAGGCAATGGTTGACTACTGTAGGTACTTTAAGTATTTGCGTAGAACTATGCAGTGTGGGTAAATTGAAGAAGTTAATGGTACAAGGTGAGTTACCCATGCCAGGAATTTTACAGATTCAAGGTATTAACACTGGAAAAATCGTAAAATCTAAAACTTCGGAAATGCCGATGATGGAGTTAGATTTTGAGCAAAATGAGCCAAGTTATACTTTGGCAGTGGAGTTTCCTGAGTTAGATCAACAGCCTTTATTATTGGTAATTCAGGTAAAAATCTAATTCAAAACTGCTGTCTTGAGTAAGATGTATAATAATCGTGATTAATTTCCTGGGTTTAAACCTTAATTCTCTTTTGCATGATTAATATTCAATTAAGGGCGTATCTAAAATTTTAGCTACGAGCAGGATACTTGTACTCTTAGGGAGTGTAAGGCTAGGATAGGAGGAGTGGAAAAACAAGGTGATAGTTTTCATACCTAGCATTGTGTCCGCAGCGTCTACATCATGGCTTTGCTTACTTGAAAATGTTTAATTTATCCAGGATAAATCAGCTTTGGCGTGTATCGGTGGGTAATCATTGGCCAACAATGGGAAGAACATCTACTAGAGAGGTGGAAGATTCCATTCCTTTGCGAGTGCTGGTGTTAGTGTTGGTAATTTTGGGGATTGTTGCTACGGATATTGCTGGCGAAACTCTGTTTAGTCTGTGGACTATACCATTAACCATGGTAGGCACAGGGTGGAGTTATTACCGTCGTCGTAGTTCTAACATTCCGATCCAATTTTGTATTGCGATTGGAATGCTTTTGGCGTTAGGAGCTTTTTTTGGGCGATTTCTGGGGGATTTCAATGATACGCGCCTGAGTTTGGCGGAGCTATTGATTCAGTTGCAGGTGTTACATAGTTTTGATACACCGCGCCGTAAGGATTTGGGGTATTCAATTGTAATTGGGTTGATTTTGGTAGGTGTGGCGGCGACTTTGAGCCAAACTATGGCGTTTGCTCCTGTGTTGCTGTTGTTTTTGGGCGTAGCTTTGCCAACTTTAGTTCTAGATTACCGTTCTCGCCTGGGCTTTAAAAAATTAAATTTAGAAAAGTCTGGTCAAAAGAATAACTATAATTTAAATTTTAAATTTCTAATTTTAAACTTTTTGTTGATTGTGACTGTAGGACTGGGGATTTTTGCGATTTTACCCCGGTTTCCTGGGTATCAACTGCAGTCTTTTCCTATGAGTGCGCCCATTAAAGCCCCAGAAAATTTTACAGGACGTAGTATTATTAACCCTGGTTATGTCCGCCAAGGGAAGAATAATGCTCAAGGTGATGGTAATGGGAATGCAGTAGGAACGGGAAATGCTGGTGAAGCAGGAACAATAGATAATAACTTTTATTACGGTTTTAATAGCGAGATGAATCAAAACCTGCGGGGGGAAATGAAACCCAAGGTGGTGATGCGTGTGCGATCGCAAGCAGCAGGTTTTTGGCGAGTTCTGGCTTTTGACCGTTATACAGGTAAAGGTTGGCAAATTTCCCGTAATGAAGAGAAAGACATTACCACCCTCAGACAATCATCCTGGTCTTCTCGTATTAGTCTTGATTCGCCATTGTTGGGTATTGCGACAAAAGAGGTAGTACAAACTTATAATGTGGTGTCGGAGTTGCCTAACTTGATTCCCGCAATGTCCTATCCGAAATGGCTATATTTTCCTGCATCATTGGTAGCTGTTGATCAAGAAAATGGTTTGCGTGCGCCGGTGCAGTTATCAGAAGGGTTAACCTATACTGTGGTTTCAGATGTTCCCTACCGCGATCGCTCTTTATTAGTTAAAGCTTCTACTAAATATCCAGCTAAGATTAAAGACTATTACCTACAAATCCCCCCAGCAATTGCCGGTAAAGTTCGCAAACTTACGGAAGAAATTCTTAGTATCTATGATCAACAAAGAGTTTCCCGTTCTCCGGGTAATAAACGCCTAGATTCAACCTACGAAAAAGTTTTGTATTTAGCTCAGTATATTAAACAAAATTACTCTCTACCGAAAAATCCCTTAGATTTACCTTATTTTGGGAAAAACGACGACTTAGTAGAAAGTTTTTTATTCAAAAATAAAGGTGGCTATCCAGACCATTTTTCCACTGTGTTAACAGTGATGCTACGTTCCATTGGTATTCCGGCGAGGTTGGTAGCGGGATTTGCTCCTGGGGAGTTTAATCCGTTTACAGGGATGTATATTGTCCGCAATACTGATGCTTATGCGATGACGGAAGTTTATTTTCCTAAATATGGCTGGTTTACTTTTGATCCAATTCCCGGCCATCCTTTAATTCCGCCTTCTATAGAAGAAGATCAGACTTTTAGTGTACTACGGCAATTTTGGAATTGGGTGGCGGGTTGGCTACCTTCACCGGTGACAGGGATCTTAAATACTGTATTTGGGGCGATATTTAGCTGGTTATTTCAGGGATTAGCTTGGTTTTTAGCTTTATTTACCAAGGGTTGGTTAGGGGTCTTAACCGGTTTAATTGTGGGAACAATTGCTGCCTTCTTAGGTTGGTTGGGTTGGGGACAATGGCGCAGATGGTTAAATATGCGGTGGTTAAAGAAATTACCCCCCATGGAAAGGCTTTATCAACAAATGCTGCAATGGAGTGCTAAAAAGGGTTTAGGGAAGCATCCTAGTCAAACACCACTAGAATATGCCCAGTTTTCATACCAATACCATTCTCCAGAAATAGCAGTGGTGATAGATGAAATCTGTCATGCCTATATGAGTTGGCGCTATGGTGGTCATAGTCCCAACTATCAGCAATTAGAACAGAAATGGAGAGCATTGAAGAAAGAAGCATCTGCAAGAAAAATAGGATAATTCTGCATATATCCTAGGGCAGATTTTTCGGAAAAATGTCCTAATAATAAAGCTAAAAAAGCATTTGTTATCAAAAAACTATGGCTAACGTCGCGTAAATCGTTGTAACTCCCATTCTTTAGGGATAACATGAGAATAAGTCTACTACAAGCTTTTCATTTTTCGTTTAGCTGAAAATTTTTTTATGGAAATTCAATTAATCAATATCGGTTTTGGTAATATCGTCTCTGCCAACAGAGTCGTTGCTATCGTCAGTCCCGAATCTGCACCCATTAAGCGAATTATCACCGATGCTAGAGATCGAGGTCAACTGGTGGATGCTACCTATGGAAGACGGACTAGGGCGGTGATTATCACTGATTCTAGTCATGTGATTCTTTCGGCGATTCAGCCTGAAACCGTAGCTAATCGCTTTGTCATTTCCCGTGATCATCATCATGTTGTAGATAATTAATCTGAAGATTTGCACCATATTGGCCTTACCATGTGAATTAGACTGGTTTTCTGTCACTAGCGCTACACATTCCTTAGTTTTATACCAATTTGAGCAGCCAGGAACTAAAGATGGCAGCCTACAAAGCTCATGCTGTAGGTATTTGACAATCTCAAATCCGCAATTCAAAATGGTATTAGTTGTTTTAGCAGCTAAAACAAGACTAATGAATAATTTATATTAATTAATTCACTCTTTTCACGGATAATGCAAGTTTTACCTACCCATATTGGTGCAAATACGAAAGAATGCCCGCCTCTGGGCAAACTAATTGTTTTAACCGGACCCAGTGGAGTCGGCAAAGGTACTTTAATGAATGCAATTCTCCAGCGATATCCAGAATTACATTATTCAGTATCTGCAACGACTCGTTCTCCCCGTCCGGGAGAAGTTAATGGTAAGAACTATCATTTTATAACCCGGAGTGAGTTTGAAAAATTAGTGACTCAAGGGGAGTTTTTAGAATGGGCAGAATTTGCCGGTAACTTTTATGGTACACCTCGTGAAGCTGTGCTGAACCATATTCAGTCGGGTAAGTTGGTGGTGCTAGAAATTGAATTAGAAGGAGCAAGACAAATCCGTCATACCTTCCCTAGCGCCCTGAGTATTTTTATTTTACCGCCTTCATTTGCAGAATTAGAAAAGCGGATACGTGGAAGAGGACAAGATACAGAAGAAGCAATTTCTCGTCGTCTCAACCGTGCTGAAGAAGAAATCGCGGCCGCTGATGAATTTAATCTGCAAATTATCAATGGCGATTTTGAGGAAGCTTTGCAGGAAATAGAGAAAGCTATTTTTCATTGATACTCATCCAGGTGGGCATTGCCCACCATACAATACTTAGCCCGGATTTCTTACAAAGAAAAGAAAAAAAGAGGTCAAAAACTGCGAAAATGTATATGTAACAAGCATTTGGGCAATTATAAAATATGACCCCAGCAAGAACAGATTGTATACCAAAACAGTTCCCTTTCAAACAAGAAAAACTCCCTCCAGTAGTAGTAAATTTCCGGGGTGGTAAAGTAACATCAGATGCAGGTCTAAGTTGAATTGCTTAGTGGTGCAGAAAAGTCCTGAACGATTGAACCCACATTCCCCACCCTCAACTGTCACACAACGAAAATTGTTCATTTGGAGATTGAGAATTGGCAAACTGCTTGCAGCAGCGCTTCGCTATCGCCTACAAATATTCATTATGTTTGGTACAAAATACAACATTTGATGGTCATGCTTCCAGTCCGGAGGTATAATCGGGCATTAATTCCCGCATACTTTGGATTTCGCTGCTAGTTATTTGCATAGCTGATTCAGGTTGTTTACTTAGTAGTATCACAATTAACTACACTATGGATATGAATTATTCATTCCGTATTTAGTGTACCAATTACCAATCACCAATCATGAACCTTTCATCATTAAAATTTCTTCGCAGTTTACGTAAAGATAACCACCAATTTGCGGTTATTGGTTTAGGTCGTTTTGGTCGTTCTGTTTGTTCTACACTACATAATTCAGGTTATCAAGTTTTAGCTACGGATATTGACGAAAAAAGAGTTTCTGAAGCCTTGAACGAAGAAATAGTTAATCATGCTTTACAAATAGATTCAACAGAATCAGCAGCCCTGAAAGAAGCGGGAATTTTTGAATTTGATACCGTAATTATAGCTATTGGTAACTACGTTCAGGAAAGTGTGATTACTACCTTAAATGTAAAAGAAGGTGGTGTACCTCATGTAATTGCTAAAGCTTCTAGTGAAGTTCACCGCAAATTATTAAAACGAGTGGGAGCAGATCATGTAGTTTTTCCTGAATATGAAGCTGGTTGTGCGTTAGCACGCACACTTACTAAACCAGGAATTTTAGATAGATTTGATCTTGACACAGATAACAGTATTGTTGAGTTGATTGTTCCTGATGATTTTCATGGTAAAACCATTGCTGAACTCCAACTTCGTAATCGTTATGGTTTAAATATGTTGGCGGTAAGTCATGATGGTAAATTTATCATTAATCCCGAACCAACTAAACGGTTAGAAAAAGGTTCTGCAATGGTAGTAATTGGTTGTAATAAAGATATTAATCGTTTACCAATTTGAGTTAGGAGGCGGCGGTAGGGGCGAACGGCCGTTCGCCCGTACAACAGTCAACAGTGAACCATCACCAATGTTTATTTCTTTGGTGTTAAATCAGGTAAAGTAGATTCTCCAAATGTGGGACTATTACCAGAAGTGTCTTCTGTTGGTGTAGTATTTGCGGGTGCTTGTTCTACGGGTGGAGTAGTAATTGCTGTCGCACTACCTGGGGGATTTACTGGGGATTTTTTAGGTGTTAATACTTGGGCAATTTGCTGTATTAATTGTTCAGTTTTGGCAAGTTGCTCCGTATTACCTTCCGTTGTATACTGTTTGCGAGCGAGTCTAAAGGCTTGAGCAGATTCTTTAAAAGCACCTTGATTATATAAAGTTACGCCTAAGTTATAGTAAGCTAGGGCATTTTTGGGATTTTGACGAATTGCTTCTTTATAAACAGTAATTGCTTCGGTAATTTTGCCCTGAATAACTAAAAGACTGCCTAAATTATTGTAAGCTACTGTATTTTCTGGATCTATTTTCAATACTTGCCGATAGGCAGAAATCGCGGGGTCTATTTGTCCTTCTTGTTGTTGAACAATGGCTAAATTAAAGTAAGCATTTTTATGATTTCTATCTAAATTAATTGCTTGTTCATAGGCGGCGATCGCATCCTGACGTTGTTCTTGTTGATAGAACAAAACTCCTAAATTATAATAGGCGTTAGCTAAAGTGGGTCTGACTACCAAAGCCTGACGGTAAGCGGTAATTGCTGCTTCTTTTTGTCCTTGTCTTTGTAAAGCTACACCCAAATTATAATAAGCTTCTCCTAAATTGGGATTTAATCTAATTGCTTCTCCATACTCTTGAATGGCTAAATCTAGGCGATTTTGTTCTAACAGAATATTGCCTAAATAATTACGTGCTAGTCCAATATTAGGATCTCGATCTAAGGCTTTACGAAAAGCTATTTCCGAATTCTGAAAATCTTTACGACTATAGAAGGTTGCTCCCTGTTGAAAAGCCATAGCTGCATCCAAATCTTGAGAAACCACTTCTTGAGCTAATAGCTTAGTACCGGTAGAATGAATAATTGCTGGTAAGGTCAAGATTAAAAAAGCTGATGAAACAGAGATCACTCCCATTAATATCTGTCCAGGGGCAGATTTAGCTCCGTTTAAATACGGATGTTTTTGATGTTTTTGATACATAAATTGCCACCCTTGAGTTATATTGATCTAATAAAAATTAGATTATATATAACTACATCAAAAATTCATAATTGACAATTGAAAAATTCATAATTTAATACTTTTCCCTTCGGGTAAGATCACCATGGCATCACCGAAGGAATAAAAGCGATATTTAGAGGCGATCGCTTCTTGGTAAATATCTAGCAATCTGATCCTACCAATTAAGGCACTAACTAGCATCAATAGGCTAGAACGGGGTAAATGGAAATTGGTAATTAAACCCTCAACAACCCGCCATTTATATCCAGGATAAATAAACAAGTTTGTCTTCCCCACAAAAGGCTGTAAATTTCCCAATTGTGCCGCACCTTCTAAAGCTCTCACCACTGTTGTTCCCACGGCAATAATTCGCCCCCCAGCCACCTGAGTAGCCCGAATTTGCTCAACGGTATCACTAGGAACTTCTATCCATTCTTCGTGCATGGCATGGGTAGTAACATCTTCTACTTCCACCGGGCGGAAAGTACCAACACCGACATGAAGGGTAATAAAAGCTTGATTAATGCCACAATGACGTAATTTTTCTAATAATTCTGGTGTGAAGTGTAACCCTGCCGTTGGGGCTGCGATCGCACCCTGTTCCTGAGCATACACAGTTTGATATTGTTCATCCGCCGCGCTGGAAGCAGTAATATAGGGAGGTAGGGGAATTTGCCCAAATTCTGCCAACACCTGCACCAAAGGAACATCCTCTGGTAAATCAAACTGTAGTAACCGTCCCCCAGTCTCTGGATCAGACTCCATCACAGTTGCTTTTAATATCTTCTGGCTATTTTGTCCTGAGGAAGTAAAAATAATCTCAGTACCAATTTTAAACCGCTTACCAGGTTTGACCAAAGCCAACCAGCAATTATGCCGTCGTTCCTCCAACAGCAACACCTCCACATCCGCCCCGGTAGATTTAGATCCATACAACCGAGCCGGAATAACTTTAGTATTGTTCATCACCAATAAATCACCTGGTTGCAATAATTCCGGTAAATCACGGAAAATACGATGGAGAGGCGACACACTTGTACCAGTTTCGGGAGAATTGACCACCAACAACCGAGAACTATCTCTAGGAACAGCAGGATTTTGGGCAATTAACCCCGGTGGTAATTCGTAATCATAACCAGATAATGAACGATCTAAATCCATAATATTTCTATATGTTGACGGTTGACTGTTGACGGTTGTACGGACGAACGGCCGTTCGCCCCTACTGCTTCCCTGCCCCTTTGCTCCCCTCCCTAAATTGGGTAGACCTCCCCATAGAAAGACGGGTGCTTTTACCCTACCAGGAACTTACTCTCTTAACGATGATAGAGATGTAGAATTAGCTTTGATGCCAAAGATAATAATGGAATACTTATACTATTTAGCAAATGCCAGTCTCACCTTGAGAATTGTGCAACACTTACACAGTAGACCGCAACTTCCCCTTTCCTTTGTGACTGTAATTCATCAAATTGATGGTTGGGTAGTGAGGATTAAATTTACAAAACCAGTTTCCGAACAGGAAGATGGTGATTTTCGAGCTTTTCTGAATGAATTAGGAATTAGCTATCAACCACCAATGCGAGTACAAATGGCTTTTTGGAGTTTAGAAGCAGGACAAATTCCTGTAGACGTAATGCGTCGTTATCAAGTGGCAATAGTTTCTCATGGCAATCCTGAAAAAGAAGAAATTGAAGCATTTAGACAGCAGTTTGTCCGAGGCTTAGGTTATTGTCCCGAAACTCTGGCTTAAACAACTAAATATTATTCACGTAGTCTGACGAAGTGACAAAATAATTCTCCTCTCATGTTTATTACAGATAAAAAGCTGCCTCAATGTATTGTTGCAGCTTAAATTCGTATCCAGATATAGATAAACGATATAAAAAATCTTCGCTGATGATTTTTGGGCTTTGTTTTGTATAGTGAACAAGTGCCACATCAAAGCGACAAATATAATCAGCTTTTTGGGGATATTCAGCTAAAAATATTTCTGCTGTTTGCCAGAGTTTAGCTTGTTTTTGGGGAGTGATAGCATTTTTGCCCCCTGCATCCCAATTACCAGAACTGCGGGTTTTGACTTCCACAAATGCCAGTATTGTTTGTTGATATTCGGCAATAATATCAATTTCACCCCAGCGACACCAAAAGCGCCGATGTAAAATTTCCCAACCTGTAGATTGTAACCATTTGGCTACTAGGTCTTCACCTATGTTACCAATATCTGCATAATTAAATGGAGAAGGATTAACCATTTATTCACAATACCATGAATACTCAAAATCGTAGTTGGACAAGTATACTCAGTTTATTACTTTTGGTAATCATTACCATCACAATCTTATTAGGTTTTGTTCCTGCTGCTGTAGCACTGGAATATAACAAAGAAATTCTCATCAACTCTGATTTTTCAGGACGTGATTTAACAGACTCCAGTTTTACTAAAGCCAATCTTCGCTACAGTAATTTTACTAATGCTAATTTAAGTGGTGTCAGCTTTTTTGCCGCTAATCTCGAATCAGCGAATTTGCGGGGTGCTAACTTAACTAATGCTACATTAGATTCAGCCCGTCTGATTAAAGCTGATTTAACTAATGCCATTTTAGAAGGGGCTTTTGCGGCTAATACCAAATTTGATGGTGCTATAGTGGATGGAGCAGATTTTACTGATGTTCTACTGCGTCGGGATGAACAAAATAAACTATGTAAATTGGCTAAAGGTACTAATCCCGTAACAGGTAGGGAGACAAGAGAAACTTTATTTTGTCCTTAAAGGTTCTCATATTTAATATTCAGATCATATTCAGATCCCGGACTTCTTTGATAAGTCCGGGATCTATTGGTAAAGCTAGGAAAAATTCGGCTGATAGCTGAATGATTACAATTGATTAATTGATGATATAAAATATGGATTACCTAAAAATTGTCCTTGAACCCGGTACACTATGGACAAGCATCAAAACTATAACAGAACAGGCTTTAAAATCTGGGGCTTTAAAATCTATCCCCACAGAATTGGAAATTATTGAACAAGATGGAGTACAATTTATAGTCAGGATTTTAGCAAATCTCAACCGCAAAAAAGCTGATCAAAAAAAACAAGATCAAAAGGCTGCTAAAACGGGTAAAGAATTTAATCCTTTTTTACCTTATGAAAAAGATTTATTTGTTGCGGATATTTCTCCTAGTCATGTTTGTCTTTTAAATAAATTCAATGTTGTTGATCATCACTTGTTAATTATCACCCGTGCTTTTGAACAACAAGAAAGTTTACTAACGCTAGAAGACTTTACAGCAATATGGGCTTGTTTAGTGGAATTTGACGGTTTAGTATTTTATAATGGAGGTAAACTAGCTGGTGCGAGTCAACGACATAAACATTTACAAATTGTTCCTTTTCATGGAACAGATATTCCGATTTCACCACTGATAAAAACCGCAAAATTCAATAATTCTGTAGGAACTATCCCCCAATTTCCCTTTCTACACGGTTTTAATCACCTGGAGATAGATGAAAGTCCTGAAGTAACTTTAAAAAAATATCATAACTTACTTCATAATTTGGGCATTACAGCATTAGAAAATAACATGCAATCAGGAGCATATAATCTTTTAATTACTAGGGAATGGATGTTAATTGTCCCTCGACAACATGAAGAATTTAACTCTATTTCTATCAACTCTTTAGGATTTGCCGGCGCATTATTAGTGAAAAATCAACAACAAATGCAGTTAGTCAAAGATATCAGTCCGATTAACATTTTAACTAATGTTGCTTTTCCTAAACAATAAAATCAAAGAAGAGGAAAAATTATGGAATCTCTAGATATAAAATGGATTCGTTCCCAATTTCCCGCACTTACACAAACCATAAACGGAAAACCAGCGATTTTCTTTGATGGACCTGGGGGAACACAAGTACCCGGTGGGGTATTAGATGCAATTAGTGATTATTTAGTTAGGTCAAATGCTAATATTCACGGTGCATTCGCTACCAGTATGCGAACAGATGCGTTAATTATGTCTGCTAGGGCAGCGATCGCCGACTTCTTAGGATGCGATAATGATGAGGTAGTATTTGGCGCAAATATGACCACTCTCACCTTCTCTGTGAGTCGCGCTATCGGTAGAGAATTACAACCAGGTGATGAAATTATTGTCACAGATTTAGACCATGCAGCTAACATTTCTCCCTGGTATGCTTTAGCAGAAAAAGGTGTCATTATTCGTCCAGTTGATATTAATATTACCGACTGTACATTAAACTTCAATGATTTAGAACAAAAGCTTAATTCCCGGACAAAATTAGTTGCAGTTACTTATGCTTCCAATGCTGTAGGGACAATTAATGATATTGCCAAAATAGTTAAACTTGCCCATAGTTTCGGGGCTTTAGTATATGTTGATGCTGTCCATTATGCCCCCCATGGACCGATTAATGTCCATCATTTAGACTGTGATTTTTTAGCTTGTTCAGCTTATAAATTCTTTGCCCCCCATATTGGTATTCTCTACGGAAAAAGAGAACATTTAGCCAGATTTTCCCCTTATAAAGTTAAACCCGCATCTGATGAAGTTCCTTGCAGATGGGAAACAGGAACTTTAAATCATGAAGGTTTAGCAGGGTTAGTAGCAACAATTAATTATTTAGCAAAATTAGGTTGTCATGTTTCCCCTACCTTAGATAATGAATTACTTTCTTCTTTAATGGAAGCTGATAGAGAAGGTTTAACTACCTTCCATTGTCCACGATTTTTGACCCAAACAGAACAACCAAACCATGAATTAATATCAGCTTATCGCAGTCGTCGATCAGCTTTATTAGCAGCCATGTCAGCCATTCAACAATATGAAAGAGAATTAAGTAAAAAGCTAATTTCAGGATTACTAAAAATCCCTGGTTTAACCTTGTATGGAATTACTGAACCTAGTCAATTTACATGGCGTACACCAACAGTATCTATCCGCATTGAAGGGAAAACACCAGAAACCATAGCCGAGATATTAGGAGAAAGGGGAATATTTACTTGGCATGGTAATTTCTATGCAATTAGTCTGACAGAAAAGTTAAATGTAGAAACATCTGGAGGCTTATTAAGAATAGGAGTAGCTCACTACAATACAGTAGAAGAAATTGACCAACTTTTACAAGTTTTGCAGGAAATTTCCTAATTTTCTCTCTATCCTGATGTCCATAATTTGAGGATTTTCAGGATAGAATTGTCAGAATCAGGATGTCCAGGATTTGAGGATGTACAGGATACTTTATTAAAATTGATCTACATTTTCACAAAATTGCGCTAATATTAATATTCTGTGAATATTAATATCAAATATTATCCTGTTAATTCTGTAATCCTGGGTATCCTGATTCTGACAGTTAAATATTAATTAAAAACTGTGCGTTACATTTCATTAACACACTCTACAAGGTGAGTGATGCCTACAGTTAACTTTGTTATCGCACAAAAAAATGTAGTAATATTATAATTATATACAATAGACCTGTCCGCAATATATACAAAAAAATGGTAGAACGGTAAATTGAAGATATACCGTGGCTCTACCAAACATGAAAAATATCATCCATTATATACATTTGCACCCAAAACGCGCTAGGGGAATACTGGGAATTAGCTATGATCAATTTATTTCATTGATGGAGCAGGCTTTGTTAGCTCATCAGGAGCAAAAAGCTCAGTTAGAAAAAGGTAAGTTGCGTGTTAATTCACCAGGTGGTGGACGTAAACCAAAATTAACAATTGAAGAAGAAATATGCCTGACACTATTTTATCTCAGGCAAATGCCAAC
>NZ_PGEM01000143.1 GCF_002934005.1 Cuspidothrix issatschenkoi CHARLIE-1
GATTATCAGCCGCAACATCACAGGCTAACCAAAGTTGCCAAGTCATAAGTGGTAATAGGTCGCTCCACTTTTGACACTGTTCTGGGGTACTAAGTTGTGGTAGAGTCCAAACTCAAGTTGTTTAGCAAAACGATACCAGTGGTCAAGCTAATTCTATGAAGGCATAAATACTCCGAGTGATTAATGCTGCATCCATCAAGTCAAACAAGGCATCTTTGGCTTTGCCCAAAATATTGTATACACTTGTGCGAAATTCTCTTAGCTGTTCTAATGGCATTGTCAATCTGATAACTCTTTTACATTTATCAGCATTGAACATTTTGCGGTCAGTTTTACATCACTGACCGCTTTTTTTCCCCAATTCTTTATCCTCTATGGTCAGTAGTCTTTTTAACTTCTCTTTTCTCAGTAGTTTTAACTTATCTCTCTGTTTTTAGTCTAAACTCCAGTTTACAAATAAATGGTATTACATTATATTTATAGGATCAACATCAATTGTTAAACTGACAGAACTAGGACAAAGCGATCGCACTTCTGACCAATCTGGTAAATTAGGTAAAGCATCAGGAGCAAACTTGAGTAATATTTGCCAACGATAACGGTTAGCTACTCGTAAAATACTAGCTGGTGAGGGGCCTAATATCTCAAATCCTTCTTTATCACTCAAAAATGTGGCGATAATTTGGGCTACATTTTGGACTTGAATAGGATCTAAACTACTTAACCGCAATAAAATTAATCTCCCATAGGGAGGATAATTCAATGCTTGTCTTTGTGCTAGCTCTGCATCACAAAAAGATTGATAATCATGTTTTTGTACTGCGGCAATAATTGGATGTTCTGGCGTATAGGTTTGGATAATTACCCTACCTGGATCATCACCTCTTCCGGCTCTTCCTGCAACTTGGGTGAGAGTTTGAAATGTGCGTTCATTGGCGCGATAATCGGATAAATGCAATAATCCATCCGCCGCAACTACACCTACTAAAGTAACTTGGGGTAAATCTAACCCTTTTGTTAACATTTGTGTTCCCACTAACAAATGAGCTTCACCGTTCGCAAATTTAGTGAGAAGGTTACGGTGCGCGCCTTTGGTGTTGGTAGTATCGCTATCAAAGCGAATTATTTTTAAATTGGGAAATTGCTTATTTAATTCCTGTGCTACCCGTTGAGTACCGCTACCGAAAAATTTCAAATAAGGAGAACTACATTCAGGACAATGGGGAGGATGTAACCGTCCATAGTTGCAGTAATGACAACGTAATAATTCCTGCGCTCCCGCTTCAACATGATGATAAGCTAGGGATACGTCACAGTGGGGACATTCCAACACATAACCACAACTACGACAAGACACAAAGGTACTATGTCCGCGGCGATGGATAAATAATATCCCCTGTTGTTGTTTTTCTTCTAATTTTTCCAGGGCATTTTGCAACTTTCTACTAAAAATAGACCGATTTCCCTCTTTCAATTCTTGACGCATATCCACTATTTCCACCGGCGGTAATGGCCGGGAGTTAATGCGTTCTGGTAGTGAGAGATATTGATGATTTCGACTCACCCAACTTTCTAAAGATGGAGTTGCAGAACCTAAAATTAGGGGACAATTTTCTAATGCGGCTCGCCATTGGGCGACAGTGCGGGCATGATAGGTAGGAATGGGAGCATCTTGTTTAAAGCTGCTATCATGTTCTTCGTCCAGGATAATTAAGCCTAGATTGGGCAAAGGTGCAAAAATGGCACTGCGCGTGCCAATGATGATTTGTGGCTCTCCTGTGAGCATTTGTCGCCAAGTGTCGTAACGTTCACCATCCGATAGGGCGCTGTGATAAACCTGGACTTTGTTACCAAATCTGGCGCGGAATCTATCCGTGAGTTGGGGTGTAAGGCCAATTTCGGGAACTAAAACGATGGCAGATTTCCCCTGTTCGACTATGGGTGATATGGCTTGCAAGTATACTTCTGTTTTGCCTGAACCTGTTACTCCGTGCAACAATACTTGAGCGAATCTAGTTAAGGAGTTAATAGTTTTTAAAGCGTTGTTTTGGGCTGGTGTTAAGGATTTATGATGATCTCCGATGACGGTGACACCCTGTTCTCTGCGTAAAATTTCCCTGTCTTCAATAACTATATAGCCTTTATCTACTAAAGCTTTGAGGGTGGAAGTGCTGGTACTACAAAGTTGCAATAATTCACTTTGCCACATTTCCCCTCCTTGTCGTCGCAAAACTTCGACAATTTCTTTTTGACGGGTTGTTAAATCATCATCGTGATTGTCCAAAAGGGTGACAGCTTTTTGTAATTTAGGCTGGGTGAGTCGTGGCGGTTCTAAATAATTTTCTGCTAATCCTAACCGGATTAATTCCCGAATTCCCCGATAGGCAGCTTTAACTTTTTGTTGAATGTAGTGATAACTATAATCTGCTGTTGGCGTTTTTTGTAAAAGATTGATTACTTGCTGCGCTGTAGGACTGATATAAATAGCTAGGTTTTCTTTCCCCAAGGGAGTTAAGCGGAGACGACGTTGCGATCGCCCTAATAAGCCTGGTGGTAAAGCAACGCGAATCACCTGAATTAGGGGTGTATAGTAATAAGATGCAACTTGATTAAGTAATGTCCAGTAACCAGGGGGGAAAAATCCTTGACTGACGACATCTTCTACTTCCCGAATTTTTTCTAAAGGAATATCTACATCAGGTTGAGTCAATAAGCGAATTGCAATACCACCTACCTGTGTTGCCCCAAAGGGAACGCTTAAAATATCCCCAGGTTTGATCAATAACTGATCTGGTATTTTATAGGTAAATATGTCCGAGCAGCCTGGACAATCTACAAGCACTTCCACCCATTGAGACAACTTTGTTTGCGATGGATATGGTCTCCCAGGTTCAGCTACAGCTATAACCGATGAATTTACACTATTACTATACATAACGTCTCGATTTATTAAGAACTAATTGACACAAGATACTTGATAGATTTTGTCCAAGCTCACTTAATTCTATCCTTAACTTTTACCTGATGTAAATAATATTTTACAATACTTACATAAGACATAATACTTGATAATCTATAATTTATGTAATCTACCAGACAAATAATTGATATTTGAAAAATTAGCTGATACAAGCTATTAACCAATTTTTCTGATGTAATGGAACTATTAATTTGTCTTCTCCACCCCTCACTCTATCTTGAGAAATAGTCTTAATCCATAAGTAATCATCAGTTAGAAATATAATTAAAATTACTATCTTATCAGCATTATGACTCTTAATAACTAGTTTCTCAATAATTAAGTTAATGTTATGAATTAATTAGTAAATAGAATTAGGAAATCAGGTATAGAGTTTTTACACCCATTGATAGATATTAAATATTTCTTCAATATGAGATGCTTTTAAACGATAAATATTATCCGGATTGTAAGTTATCATTTTTGTAATTTGGATCATTTAGTAAATTCTCGGAGGAATAAATAACTCTAGTACTAAAATGGCTTTTTATTCAAATACTCCCAGTATCCAAACCGGACAAACCTGAAAACTTTGTGAAAAATACACAAAAAATTAATATATTCCTTTCCTTCCTTAATTTATGGGGTATAGAACAACTAACAGGCAACAAACGACAGGATTTTTTGACAAATCATTTAGGATAGATATATAGACTTGTTTATCAAATTTTTTGATATTTGTTAAAGTTGTCATCAGTGGGTTTGACATATTTGGTAATTAGGAAAAGAATGAAGAATATGTCTATTTAGCTTCTGTTAAAAGTTAGTTTTTTACTGAGGTTAAAGCCAGTAATGATTATGAGTTGCATCTAGCCAGAACTAAAAATAATGGACAAATACTGATTTACGTTCCAGAACAGGAATGATCAAAAAGAGAGGATTTTGCTAGAGAACAAGGGTGTATTTGTCCTGAAGGGAAAACTACCAAGTCTTAAAAGAAGCTGTTGTCATTAAATTATGTACCAAACAAAGCAACCATCCCTAAAGGAAACTATGAATTTTGCTGAATTGGGAACAATGGAAATACTGGAGAATATTACTGATCATGAAGAACCATCGTTGGAAAGTTTAGATCAAGTAGTATATGAGGATGCGCTAATTGTTGAAAATTTGGAATCAGAAGAACGGAATAGCGATGACATGGCCGCAGCCCGTCCTTCGGGATACAATAAAACCGAAAATGATGATGCTGTTGGCGCTTTTTTTAAAGAAATGGCGCGTTATCCCCTGCTCAAACCTGATGAAGAAGTAGAGTTAGCCAGACGAGTCAGATTTTTAGAAGAATTCAAAGAATTACAAGCAGCGTTAGAATTAGAACTAGGAACTCATCCCAGTAAAGTTCAAGTTGCTTCTAAGTTGGATATGACTGAAAAACAACTAGAAAGTCGCTTGTATCAGGGGAGAGTGGCTAAACGGAAAATGATTCGTTCTAATCTACGATTAGTAGTATCTATTGCTAAAAGATATCTCAATCGCGGCGTACCCTTTCTAGATTTAATTCAAGAAGGTGCAATGGGTTTAAACCGGGCTTCGGAAAAATTCGATCCCGATAAAGGATATAAGTTTTCTACTTATGCTTATTGGTGGATTAGACAAGCAATTACAAGAGCGATTGCTAATGATGCCCGAACTATACGCTTACCAATCCACATTGTTGAAAAACTTAATAAACTAAAAAAAGCTCAACGGGAACTTAAACAACAACTCTCTCGCAACCCAACAGAGGCCGAAATGGCCGAATCTTTGGAAATTACCGTTCACCAACTGCGTCAACTCCAACAACTTCGCCGTCAAGCACTTTCCCTTAACCATCGTGTCGGTAAAGAGGAAGACACAGAGTTAATGGACTTGCTAGAAGACGAAGATAACCAGTCTCCTGAAGCCAAAATGAACGAAAACATGATGCGTCAGGAGATTTGGGAAGTCCTTGGAGACGTACTCACCCCACGGGAAAAAGATGTCATTTCCCTCCGCTATGGACTCACCACCAGCGAACCCTGCACCCTGGAAGAAGTAGGTAATATGTTTAACCTTTCCCGTGAACGAGTTCGCCAAATTCAAAGTAAAGCTATGCGAAAGTTACGTCGTCCCCACATAGCTAAACGTTTAAAAGGTTGGTTGGTATAAGTTATTAGTCATTAGTCAATTGTCATTAGTCCGTTGTTCCAAAAATTCATCCACTTGGATATAAACTATGGACTGTAGACTATAGACTAATGACTAATGACTGCTAATACTAATTTAATCATCCGTTTTGTTGAACCTAGAGATTGCGCTATTCTGTTTGAATTGGTGCAGGGATTGGCAGAATACGAAAAATTAGCTCATACTGTAACTGGCGATGCTGAAAAACTCCATCAGCATTTATTTAGCTCACCAAAATATATAGAAGCAATGTTAGCAGAAATTGATGGTAAAGCCGTCGGCTTTTCCATGTTTTTCCATAATTATTCTAGCTACTTAACCAAGCCAGGAATTTATTTAGAAGATATCTATGTTATCCCCGAATATCGTCAGCAGGGTATTGGTAAAGCACTTTTAACCAAAGTTGCTCAAATAGCAGTAGAGAGGGATTGCGGACGCTTAGAATGGAATGTTTTAGATTGGAATGTATCAGCCCAGAAATTTTATTATCGTATGGGAGCAGAAATGATAGAAGATTGGCGGATTTGTCGTGTCACTCAAGAGAATTTAATTAAATTAGCAAATCAATAGTTGATGGTTGACTGTTGATAGGAAAATTGGTAAGTATTCAGCTAAATCTTTGATATCCAGATCCCCGACTTCACCAAATCAATTTATCATTTATGGACAAAATAAACAAAAGAAGTCGAGGATCTTATCGTCTCAAATGATTTAAAAATCTCCTAATTTTTCATAAATATAATAAGCAGTTTCCTCCATGCCTAAAGATTGATAAGTCTTTTGAGCAACTAAATTATCCCGCTCTACATAAAGTCTAAATCCACATATTTTGAAACCATTTTGAGGCTTTTGGGCTTCCTGTTTGACAAATTGATAAAGTTTTCTGAAAATACCTTGACGGCGAAAATCTGGATCAACGTATACACTCATAATCCACCAATATAAACCATTACGCCAGTCACTCCATTCTGTGGTAATCATTAATGAACCCACAACTTGATGATTTTTTTGAGCGACTAAATAAAATCCCAAACTGGGGGTTTTTAATAATGTTTCTATTCCCTGAGTCATCTGATCCTCTGGGAGTTTTTTATGTTCTGTTTCATATACCAAAGCTTGATTAAATTTAACTAAAATTTCCAAATCCTTTAATTCACCTTTACGAATTAATAAATCTTCTGGCATTGTTATTTTCCTTTAGAAACTTAGATCCCCGGCTGTTGAGACGGAGATATTATATGATCCAATAAGTAGGTGGACGTGAGATCAGAAAAATAAGTGAAGAAAAGTAAAATCGCCTCATACCATTTTTTTGTAAAGTTGCATATAATTTACCCTCCTGCTTCGTGGTCCCCCCTTACTAAGGCTACGGTGTAAATATAAGTCTAATCAAGTTGCCTAATAGGGTTTTAATGCCCCCTAACCCCCAATTCTGGGGTAATAAGAATTTTAAAGTCCCCCAAGTTTGGGGGATTGAGGGGGCGAAATAAGCATAAAAGGAAGACATACTCATGGAAAATTGGTATCAAACTTCTTCACTCTTGCCTTTTACCTCTTGCGTGCCTATAACGACAATTTTTAACACCAACCTACTTATTAAAAATAAGATTGCAGTGTGCCTTTTCTTCTAATATCTAAAGTTGCACAATGGAAAGAACCACCAAAGGTATTAAAATTACGGAAATTACAAGGAATTGGTGTAAATCCCCAATCTTTTAATAATCTAATCATGGGTTCATCTTGCCTTTCAACAATTACCCTATTTTCATCAATTGATAAAACATTCATCCCTACTCCTCTACTACTCATAAACAGAGGATGATCCTCCGGTAAGGCGAATTCTTTAACTTTAATTACATCCCAACTATCGAACATATCAGGAAGGTTATCAACTTTATAAGGATGTATTAAAACTTTACCAGGAGCTAGAGGTACAAAGGTTGCATCAATGTGCATTGCTGATTGGTCTTTGAATTTCAGTTCATGAATTCTATACTCATCACCTAAACATCTTCGCATCCATTCAATGCCAAACTGATTGGTAACTTGACTTTGTTGTACAAAGATATCTCTACCACATCTACTAAATTCAGCCGCATCAAATACAGGTTCAAATTCGGTTAGTGAAGAGTTAAATGGTGCATCTTTATCTGCTTCTTCATATTGATAGTTATATAGTTCATCACGCAGTTCTGGTTTAGGTGCAGGCAGCCATTGCGCGCCCGCATGAAAATACTCTTTAATTAGGGAACGATAGGCATTAATTTCAAAGAATCTAGACCGCCAAGGCATGGGTGCTTCTATCAGTTTGTCACCTACTACAATCATCACATCTCTGGGCATTGCCCCATAAAGACCACTGGGACTTTGCCAGTCGGGAGTTCCATAAGGAAGAGAATAATTTACGGCATCGGGACGACGAACTTTAACACCTTCTGCTTCTAAAATGTGAACAAGTTCCTCTAAGTCCTTTTCTCCAGCTTTAATTAACTCTTCGGGAAATAATTTACCCCCATAGGTACGGAATAGATCCCAATAACGCTGTGGCATAGTGGCTTTAACTGTGATATGCCAAGGTGGTATTATTGCACCATCTAATCGTCCCACAATTACTTCTTCTAATAGGTCCCATTCGTTGAATGAGTTAACAACTGATGTTACTGATGCGGTTGATTGCTGATTAAATGTCATATTTATTTGAAGTTGAGAACAAAGTATAGTTTCTGAAAGCTATACAAGTGAATATTCAGATATATTATGGTATTATAGAACACGGAATCAAGATATACACTTTTAATAATGACTAATGTTATTGACACAGAACTAGATAAACCAATAGATAAAGTAGAATTTAAGCCAGTTATTCTGGATTTTATCTTGTTATTTATAGCAGTATTACTTGTATCTTTAGATCCTATATTAACAAGATTAAGTGAAAATGAATTAGGTCCTAACGCTACGGTGTTTAATCGTGAATTAATAGCTGCGGGTATATTCTTATTTTGGCAAGGAGTACTGTTTATCTGGCAGAGCCAATCTAATGATTTGCCATCATCTCAAGAGTCAAAACCCATTACTTTGGGGACTTTACTGATTTTTCTGGCGGTGGTAATTTGTGGGGAAGCCTGTTTAGTGACTTGGGCTTTATCCTTAACTCAAACTAGCGTCGCTAATTCTAATCTTTTGCATAATTTACCATCGGTTTTTGCTGTGTTGGGAGGGTGGTTATTCCTAGGACAAAAATTTGATAAGACCTTTATTATGGGGATGGTAATTGCTGTCGGTGGCGCAATATCCATTGGGATTCAAGATTTACAAGTTTCTCCTGATCACTTGATAGGTGATGCTTGGGCTTTATTTTCGGCTATTGTCTATGCTGGGTATTTTTTAACTATAGAAAAACTGCGATCGCAATTTTCATCTCTGACTATTTCTCTATGGTATTGTATCCTTTCTAGTCTCATTCTCTTACCCTTTGTCTTAGTTTTTGAAGATCAACTTTTCCCCAGCTCTATTTTTGGCTGGGTCAATATCTTATCTTTAAGTCTTCTCTGTCAAGTTATTGCTTCCATCATTTTTATCTATCAACTAAAACAATTTTCTTCTGGTTTTGTTTCCCTGTTCATGTTATTACAACCAATTATTACGGCGGTATTAGCATGGATAGTGTTCCAAGAAAATTTAAGTTTCCTCAATTGGATTGCTTTTTTCGTTGTTTTAGTGGGTATCTACTTTGCTCAATCTGGTGAAGGGGTCAAACATTAATTAGTATGCAACTATAGCACTCCTTGATCAGGATATAGCAGGAGGCAGGAGGGAAAGCCTTATCATTCCTGTATGATTTTTAACTTTCAGCACTTCGACTATGGCTACACCACGCAGGCTATCGCTTGGTAACCGTTTGTATCTCATTCAACTGCATACCGCTACATCCCCGACTTCTGAGATGAATTTATAATTATATCTAAGATATTTTTGTCTAAATAATATTGAAAATATCAATAACTTATCCGCTCACATCAGAATTTAGAGTTATTATTTAAAGAGTTCGGTTATCACTCTGATCATATCTATAAAACCGAACTGTAACTAATTTGTTTTCTAGTGTTATTATGTAGTTGGGAAGCTAAAGATTAAGCTTTGTGGAAGTTAAAAGTTAGTAGCTTTACCAGTAGTGTTATTGTTTACCAAGTTAGAAGCTTAAGATTCAGTCTTACCAAATCAAAAAGTCCAATCGTGAATTTTTGAGGAGATAGCTATGACACTTGTACGTTGGGATCCGTTCCGGGAAATCGAACGCTGGGACCCATTCCCTGAAATGGGCATTTTACAGCGGCAAATGAATCGTTTATTTGAACAATTATTACCAACTGATGGAGGTGAAAGATTACCATTAACTTTCATTCCTGCGGCGGAAATTGTAGAAACTGATAATGATTTGAAGTTAAAAATAGAAATACCTGGTTTGGATGCAAAAGACCTTGATGTGGAAGTCACTCCTGAATCAGTTTCTATTAGCGGTGAACGGAAGTCAGAAACGAAAACGGAAGCGGAAGGTATCACTCGTTCAGAATTTCGTTATGGTAAGTTTCAACGGGTTATCGCCTTGCCTGCGGTCGTAGATAATGACAGAGTAGCAGCAGAATATAAGGATGGGATTCTCCATCTAACGATTCCTAAAGCTGAATCAGAAAAACATAAAGCTGTGAAGGTTAATCTCGGTTAGTGACTTTTTGCTAGGCTAAATTAAGAAGGATGGAGGGAGATAAAATCCTTTCATCCTTCGGTTTTTTGCTAAAAAATAGCCGTAAATTATAACTGATGGTGGGTGGCAGCTTTTCTATTCCTTCACTCTTGCCACTCAACAGGTGTGCCAGAAAATATATTTATAATTATATAATTAATTCTCAGGATAGATGGCAAAAATTACTTTGTTGTTTAGCAGTTATAAATGCAACAAAGTTCTTCTCTATTCCTGTTCCTACTTTCATGTCAGGAATGAGCAAATATATCTCAGTCATTGTTAATATATCGGAAATATGAGTTTGTGTTCTTGGCTTGGATAGGATTTTCTATTTTTTGGGAAACTTCTCCAGAAACACATACTGATACAGTTTCATTGGCTTGAATAGCTATATAAAGAGGATTGAGATTGGTAATTATTAATTATGGCAACCAAAGTAATTGATGTTAGAGAATATACTGTCAGAGCGCACAAAAGACTGATTCATACGCGAGTTTTTCACTTTGTTTGTAAAGAATGTAATCAGGCGACAAAGCGGGAAACTTTCGGAACTCGTCCTTTATATTGTGAAAGTTGTCGTCCGCCCCAACCTCCTAAAAAATCACTTCAGGTATCTGAACCAAGCAAACCTCGTCCCATGACTTACACCAGCGATACAGATTTAGTTTGAGTGAATTACTATGAATTCTCCAGGACAATTACAAGCACCACCTGATGTATTTATCAACCCTTTGTTGGAATTGCGAGATTACTATGGGAGTCTGACGCAAAAGTACCAACGTTTATTCATAGAGGCGCGATCGCAATTAGATCATGTAGAATCTTTATTGTCTACCTGGTCCTATGGTGGTGATAGCGAAGCGATGGAAGTTGTGAAGGAAGATTCACTATTGCTGCTGTCTTCTCAACGGACTTCTGCGGTAGAGTGTTTCCAATCTCCAGAGTCAGAAATTCCCAAATCAGAGTCTTTAAAAACAGATTCTTCCCTTGCTCAAGTTGAAGAGTCAAACCATTTTTCTTTGGAACGTCGTCACTATATTGGTAAAGGTGAAGATGTTCCCATGCTTCCCCATTATGAAAATATGACTCGCATGGAAGCATTGAAAAAGCTATTGCGAGAATATGTGGGTACTGTCTGTCACATAGATTTTATCGTGCGATCGCTCTATGGTGATTTAGAGTCTACGATCTTTAAAGTTGTTAAAGGTAGAGTCCAATCATCTCTAACTCAAGGACGGGAAAGTGGTTATTGGTCAGCAATTCCCAATGAACCGGGTTGTTATACCCTAGAGTTAAGTTCACTTGCTCCTATTCATAGTAGGGGAATATCTAGGGGAATGAAACCCAGCAAACCTAACAAACATTTCGTCAGACCCCAGACGAAATTATTGCCAATGTTACCAGAATTTGAGGGTCAATTTTTAATTGATGCTCTAACCTTATTTTTAGAACAAAATCCAGGACGAGTTTTCAATGTTAATGAAATAGTCTACGGCATTTATGGAAATCTCGATCCAGAGGAAGTTAGAGAGGTGAAAAATAAGGTTCTCAATGAACTATCTAGGGGTCATCGCACAGGCCGATTTGTCAGAGTTCCTAATCAAATTGGTTTGTATACTTGGGATCTGAATATGATCGCCAAGAAATGAGCCAAAAAAATAGATACCGGACTTCTTCAAAAATCCGGTATCTACTCTTTTCAAAAACGGAGAGGGAGGGATTCGAACCCTCGAAGGGATATAATCCCTTAACAGATTAGCAATCTGCCGCTTTCGACCACTCAGCCACCTCTCCAAGTTATGCAAAACGATAATAGCAAATGTTTTTGAGTTAGTCAATAGTTATTTTCTAAATAGTAGTTCAATGACCACTGACCAATGACCAATGACCAATGACCAATGATCACTGACCAATGACCAATGATCACTGACCACTGACCACTGGACTATAAGACTTGCGATCGCATCCAAGCTGCCGGCAAAGTGCGTAACTTTTTCCATTGGGGAACATAAGCTCGCTGACTGAACACATCATAATCATTGCGCTCAATCATTTCTAAAATCTGCTCATAGAGCATGGATGCAGCCCATACAGGCCACCGAGCATCAGCAGCAAGATAACTAATACCTTTATCTGCTTGAATATAGAATTGACGGGCGCGAGCAATTTGAAACTGCATGAACGCACGCCACCGATCATCTAATACACCTTGGATACATTCTTCCTCGGTGTAATTAAATTTAGCTAAATCTTCTAAGGGAAGATAGATTCTGCCTCGGCGTGCATCTTCACCAACATCTCGGAGAATATTGGTAAGTTGGTTGGCAATTCCCAGAGCGATCGCTTCTTCTATAGGAAGATAGGGTTGTTGGTTTTGGTGCCATGGGGCAGTATAGATACTATTATCTACGCCCATAATCGTGGTTGACATCAGGCCTACAGTCCCCGCTACTCGATAGCAGTAGAGATATAAATCCTCAAAAGTTTCATAGCGACTGCGATACAAATCCATGCGCTGACCCGCAATCATATCCCGAAAGGGCTGAATGTCTAAGGGAAAGCGTTGGAGTGTATCTACTAACGCTACATCATAATTATCCAATGGGCATCCCGCAAAAATCCCCTCCAGTTGCTTTTCCCATAGGTCTAGGGTTTCTGGCGTGGTGATAGCGGATGCCGGTCCATCCACTAATTCATCTGTACGGCGACACCAGGCATAAATTGCCCAAACAGATTGACGCTTGGCCGGACTCATCAGCATTGTCCCCAAGTAAAAAGTCTTGGCGTACTTAGCTGTGAGTTCCCGACAAAGGTTGTATGACTCATCTATAGAGACCAGCGTTTTCATGCGCGGGAGGGAATCAGGCAGTTGCAGCATTCGTGGCGGTCGGTCGTGTTGGCGTTTGCAGGTGAGAGGAATTTGCTACCGTCAGCGCTTGAGAAATGGCCTGCGCTGTTAGTTTACCAGAAAGTACCGCTCCTTCCATACTGGCGAGATAACGCTGCATTGTATAATCCCCAGTCAGGAAAAAATTAGAAATGGGGGTTTGTTGGGAAGGACGATACTGTTGACGACCTGGTGTAGCTTTGTAAACTGAACGTGGAGTTTTCACCACATGATATTTGAGCATTTTGGTAGAGTTATCACCACCAAAATGTTGAGGAAATAGCTTTTCTAACTCGGTAATAGTTGCAGCAATAATTTCCTCATCAGATTTAGAGATCCAATCTTTGGCAGGTGCTAGAACTAATTCCAACATGGAACGGTCAGGATTGGCATATTCTCGGCAAGTATTACTCATGTCAGCATAAACGCTTAGGAGTGGAGAGCGAGAGAATAACAGATGGTCAATATCCGTTAATTTGCGGTCAAACCAGATATGCACATTAATTACTGGTACACCTTCTAAACCGTTTAATTGTTGGAAAAAGGGCATTTCTTTCCATGCACTGGGCAAAATCGGTTTTAAAGGATCAACAGGTAAGGCAGATACATAGGTATCTGCTGTTATTATTTCATCTTCTGCCCCATTTAAACCCCGTAACAGAAAGCCTTTTACCGTTCCATCCTCGTTGAGTAAAATCTCTTTCAAGGGTGCATTCAGGCGGACTTCACCACCACGTTCAGTAATATAGTCAATGATTGGCTGACACAATCTTTCTGTGGGTGAACCATCGAGAAAGGCCATTTTTGAGCCGTTTTTCTCTTGTAAAAAGCGATTCAATGCCGTTAAGAGTACAGTGGCAGAAATTTCATCTGGATCAATGAAGTTCAAAGCTTTGGACATAGCAATGAATACTTCTTTTTCCACTCTGGGAGGAATGTTTTGTTTTTGCAACCACTCCCGCCAAGAATATTTGTCCATTTCTTCCACGTACTTTTGCCCTTGGAGAATGGCAGGTAATAAACCGATGCCAAAACTGATTTTCTCAGGCCAAGTCAGCATGTCGTTGTTTCTCAGAATTGCCATCACACCATTTATAGGTGCTGGTAAGTCGGGGAAATCAAAGCGGCTGTAGGTTCCTGGCGCTTCGGGCTGATTGAAGATCATTGTGTGTTCTTTCCACTGGAGGCGATCTTCAATGTTTAATTCTTTGAACAACTGCAACATATTGGGATACGCCCCAAAGAAAATGTGCAGCCCTGTTTCGTACCAGTCACCATCAGCATCCTTCCAGGCTGCTACTTTTCCCCCCACCACGTCTCGGCGTTCCAAAACAATGGGTTTGTAACCTAGATCGGTGAGATATTTTGCACAGGAAAGTCCTGCTAGACCTGCTCCCGCGATAGCTACGCTGCACTTCGTGATCGCCACTCGCATTTAAACCTACTATTCTTCAATATTTCTTAACTGTTTTGTCGTTCTCATTATACGTTGCAATCCTTTACATTTGGCGCATCGGCTGGTGATTGGTTAGGAAAAAATTCTCGAAATTTATCCGTGAGTCTCGAAGTTACGTTGTTTTTTTGCTTGTGGTTAGCACAAATATTTTTAATTGGCAAAATCTTTAGTGTAGTTTATGACTCCTAATCAATCAGTGTATTTTTTTGCTTAACATCTTGCTATCAATACAAAAATTAGCTTTTAATTACGTATTTATACTGATTTTTTTTACTAATTCCAGTAAACTAAATCGCTAAAAAAATCTCTATTCATAAGCAATAATAATTGAAATATTGGTAATACTCAAAATTAGATTTAAAAGTTTTATTTACTTTGATTTATTTAAATCTCCATTTCGGTATATGATGATCCCACGCAGTTTCGTAATGATAAAATATCAAATATCATCAAGAGCATATAATTTAAAAAAACTTGCTCCTTGTTCGATAAAACTCTTTCTTATTCAACCTAGGGATTATTTCTTTAGGTGCATCTACTCAGAGAATAACTAAACTATGATATCAATAGTCATGCTAGGGGTGGCATCCTTAATGGATGGTACTTTGATGTTGACCAGAAATTTACCAACAGGTGTAATAGCCAAAGTATCTCCAACACAATTTACAAACAATTTAGAGAAGACCCAAGCTGAATTTTTTAGTATTGCTAAAGCATACAAACGGATTTGGTCAAAAAACTTAGTCTTAACAAATTTGTTTCCATTCAATGGAAAAAGTAGAGAATTAGCATCAGCAGTAAATACTGTTAACAGTTCAATTTCAACAACATTGACGGCAAAAGAAACAGAATTGTGTGCCTATGTGCCAGAAAATATAGCGGCACAGTCTCAATTGCAAAATGCTACTCACTCTCTACCAGCCCCTGTGAGTCAAATAAGTTTTCCCAAAATCAATATCTCACCGGCTAACGTTGTGCGATCGCTCGAAAGTTTCTTTAAGGCCATAAATAATCCTCTTGAGCAAAATAGCAGCCATGATTACGCACCTGTATTAATTGTCAGACGTAATTACTACAATTATGAAGTATGGGTCAATAATAGCTTTGTTGCCCGACTACCTGATCAAATTACTGCTAATTTTTTAAAAGAGCGTTTACAACAATTAGTTAGTTCACCAACTATACAACCGACTCAATTACAACCCGGACTAGTTGATAATACTCCTTCTCTAATGGTCGGCAATCGCTTACTATTTGCCATTAATCGCCAACTTTCTAATCAACTTGGTAGCAATGGTCATACTCTCGCTATACAATGGATAAATAACTTACGCATAGCCCTCCATGCAGAACCTCTAACCTTAGTACAAGGACAAATAGAGATATATGGATTAGAATCCTCAACCACAAAACTATCTGGTCTTGCTTCTTGGTATGGTGGCTATTTTCATGGTCGTTTAACAGCTAACGGAGAGATATACAATCAAGATGATTTTACCGTTGCCCATCGTTCCTTACCTTTCAATACCTACTTAAAAGTTACAAATACCAAAAATGGTAAATCTGTAATTGTGCGGGTTAATGATCGCGGTCCCTATATCTCCCCCAGAAGTTTAGATTTATCACGCACAGCAGCGCGTTGTCTTGGTAGCGAACACACTGGAGTTGTACCTTATCAAGCTGTAGTTTTACAACAAAATGCCCCACAAATGACCTTAAACCCATCTCCAGTAAAAACTCAAGAAATGGCTAATGCTAAAAGTGAGTTATTAGTTTCTAAATTTTAAGTACTTGGGCAAAATTAATTGCAGATTTGGGAAAACGATAGAAATCTCTGTATCTCTTGTCTTTCACCGTGGCGTAGCAACTGTCACTTTTCCTGAATATGCGATTTATCTTGTATAACTACTTAGCAGAGACGTTTCGCCGATACGTCTGTACAACAAGGAGGAAGAAATAAGAAAATCTTCCCCTATTTTTTAGGCTTATTTAGCCCCCTAAATCTCCCAAACCTGGGAGACTTTGAAATTCTTATTCTTCCCCCAGAATTGGGGGCTAGGGGGCATTAAAACCCTATTAGGCAACTTGATTAGACTGTACACCGTAGCTTGCTAAGGGGAGACTACAGAGGGGCAGATTATGTGCATCTTCATAGAAAATTGGTATAAGATAATCAAAATACGTGAACAAAAGTAAAATCGCTCAACACCTCTTTACTCTTGCCTTGCTATAGCGACAATTTTTAATACCAACTTACTTCACCCAATTATGTCAATATCTCCATCATTACAAAGCTTTGGTAATCATCTCATTTTGGGTATTTCTGGAACAACTTTAAACGATGATGATAAACGAGCATTAAATGAATTAAAACCCGTGGGAGTGATCTTTTTTGGCAAAAACTTCCTCGATGGCCTACCCTATCAAATTTGGTTAGAACAATTTAAAAATCTGATTTACGAAATTCGCCAATATACTGAACGTGATTTAATGTTTATTACATTAGATCATGAAGGAGGTCGGGTTGTGAGAACACCTTTACCAATTACCCGTTTTCCTTACGCCCATTTATTAAAATCTCAAGCTTACGAAGTGGCAAAAGCCACTGGACAAGAATTAAAATCATTAGGAATTAATCTTTCTTGGGCCCCGGTTGCCGATATTTTCTCTAATCCCCAAAACCCGGTTATTGGTCCGCGATCTTTTGGAAATACACCAGAAATTGCTAGTCAATATGTGCGGGAATATTACCGAGGATTAAGAGAAGAGGGAATTTTAGGTGCTGCTAAACACTTTCCTGGTCATGGAGATACTAGCACAGATTCCCATTTAGAATTACCCATATTAAATTTAAGTCGAGAAGACTTGCAAAACCGGGAATTGATTCCTTTTCAAGCATTAATTGGGGAAAAAATTCCCTTAATTATGACAGCCCATATTTTATTTCCCCAAATTGATCCAAAAGTTCCTGCCACTTTATCTAAAACTATTTTAACTGATATTTTGCGTCAAGAATTAGGTTTTTCAGGGGTGATAGTTTCCGATGATTTAGACATGAAAGCCGTGTCAGAAATGTTTATGGAATCTGGGACAATTGCACGGGCTTTTCATGCTGGTTGTGATTTATTTATAGTTTCTCGCAATATCAATTCTGGCAATTTAGAACGAACATATAAAATAGCTGAAGATTTTTATGCTAGTTTGAATAATGGTAGTTTAAATGCAGATGTAGTGGAAACTGCAAGGGAAAGAATCGAAAAGTTATTACAGATAACTCCTCAATATTCGGTTTCGACTCTTGAAAAGGAAACATTGGTAAAAAATGCCCAATTATCTATTAGTTGTGTTTTTTAGCTAATTATTTTTTTCTCCAGGACTTTACGCAAAACAGAACGAAAATAGGGGTAATTCATAAATTACCCCTACGCAAATTCCTAAATTCGTCAGCATGGATCTATTCTTTCTTTTATGTCTGATAGCATTAGATTAAATATTAACTTGATATTAAGCTATTAATACTACCCTTATTTTTTACCCATATAAGTTACATTTTGTCAATATAATTTAGATGCGTTTCCCCTGGCTATAGCCCGCTATTATCAAAAAACTTTTTCAAGATTGTTATACTAATCCCAAATTGCAGATAGAAAAGATATGCCGAGGTTTCATTTAAAAAGCAAAAAATTCCAGTTTTCCCAGGGACAAAAATTAGTTTTTACCTTGGTTACGGTTGTTGCTTGTTTGTTTCTAAATTTGAATTTTTCTTGGGCAGCAACGGCGGCCAAGTATTACACTGAGTTAAAGTTTCCCCCAATTTCAGCAATTAAGTTACCCAAGTATGAAAGATATGTACTAGAAAATGGCTTGGTAGTTTATTTGATGGAAGATCATGAACTACCATTAGTAACGGGTACAGCATTGATCAAAACCGGTAGTCGTTGGGAGGCAGGAGAAAAAACAGGTTTAGCGAGTCTGGTGGGTTCTACATTGCGAAGTGGTGGCACTCAAAAGCATTCCGCAGATGAGTTAAATGATATTTTAGAACAACGTGCCGCATCCGTGGAAACAGATATTGGTGAAGCTGCTGGTAGTGCTAATTTTGAGGCATTGAGTGAAGATGTAGACATGGTATTTGGGTTATTTGCAGAGGTGTTGAGAGAACCGGCTTTTGCCCAAGAAAAGTTAGATTTGGAAAAAACTCAAATTCGTGGTGGTATTGCTCGTCGCAATGATAATCCTAATAGTATTGCCAGTCGAGAGTTTAGAAAGTTAATTTATGGACAAGATAGTCCTTATGCGCGAACTGTAGAATATGCAACTCTGGATAAAATTTCCCGTGATGATATGGTGAAGTTTTATCAGCAATATTTTCACCCCAATAATATAATTTTAGGGATTGTGGGTGATTTTAATGCTCAAAAAATGCGATCGCTCATTCAATCTAAATTTGGTAACTGGAAATCTCATCCTCAAATTGCTAAAACCCAATTACCAGAAGTTTTACAAGCTAATTTAGGAGGTGTGTTTTTTGTTAACCAACCCCAACTTACCCAAAGTAGTGTATTCATAGGTCATTTAGGCGGAAAATTTGATAATCTTGATTATCCAGCACTGGATGTCATGAATGGGGTTTTAAATGGCTTTGGAGGACGTTTATTTAATGAATTGCGATCACGTCAAGGTTTAGCTTATTCTGTTTATGGTTTGTGGAGTCCCCGGTTTGACTATCCCGGAACATTTGTTGCGGGTGGACAAACTCGCACAGAAACCACAGTTCAGTTTATCAAATCTCTACAAACAGAAATTAAGCGTTTACAAACTACAAACATCACAGCTAAAGAATTAAATAAAGCCAAGGATTCAACATTAAATTCCTTTGTTTTCAACTTTCAAGATCCTAGTCAAACTTTATCTAGGTTAATGCGATACGAATATTATGGTTATCCCTCTGACTTCTTATTTCGTTATCAAAAAGCAATTACAGCTACCACAGTAGCAGATGTAAAACGGGTGGCTAAGAAATACTTGCAACCAGAAAAATTAGTTACTTTAGTAGTCGGAAATAAAACTGGGATGAAACAATTATTAACTAGCTTATCGGCTAAGGTAACAACCATAGATATTACCATTCCTGGCACGCAACCAGCAGTCCAAAAATAGGAAATATCTATTTCATTAGCATTGATAATGCGGGCATTTTGCCCGCGAAAAATATATTCAGAAATTCTCTATATTAAGCTGTTGTGCAGCTAAATCGAATAAACAGCATTACCTTTATTTTTAACTTTGCGCTCCCATTTAATAATAAGACCTCCTTCGTTTATATCTTTAGAGTAAATTTAAAATCTAAAATGCAAAATAAATCACAAAAAAAGAGGGTTTTTCCCTCTTAAAAAAATTATTTAGAAATGTAGTGAGTTGTCAGTAATGACAACTATCAATAATTATTCTTCAGTAGCTGCGGGAATTTCTTCTTCAATCTCTGTCGCTGCGGGAATTTCTTCCTCAACTAGAGCATCCACTGGTGCGACTTCTTCAGCTACGGCTTCTACTGCTGTAGTTAGACCTTGCTGTTTAGCAAGCAATTGTTCCCGATACTTAGCTGCCATTTCTTCGGCCTTATCATAAACCAAATCACGGTTCTTGATCATGTCACCGGGTTCTGGTTCTAACTGTTTGGTAGACAGTGAAATCCGTCCTCTTTCTGCATCCAAGTCAATAATCATGACTTTGACTTCATCATTAACATTGAATACACTATGGGGGGTGTCAATATGCTCGTGGGAAATCTCAGAAATGTGTAGTAGTCCGCTGACTCCACCAATATCAATGAAAGCACCGTAAGGTTTGATACCGCGAACAGTACCAATGACCACTTCGCCAACTTCCAAACGGTTCATCTTACGCTCAACAAGCGCTCGACGATGGGAGAGAACTAGGCGGTTACGCTCTTCATCTACTTCTAGGAATTTTAAAGGTAGTTCTTCGCCTACTAAATCTTCCTTGGGTTTGCGAGTGCTAATATGAGAACCGGGGATAAAGCCGCGTAGTCCTTCAATTCGCACTAATGCTCCGCCTCGATTGGTTGCGAAAACGCCAGAACGGACAGTAGCATCTTCTGCTTGTAACTGCCGTACTCGCTCCCAAGCACGCATATACTCAATCCGACGAATTGAAAGGGTAAGCTGACCATCTTCATTTTCATCTGTAAGGATGAAAAATTCCCGTGTTTCGTTTGATTGTAAGACTTCTTCCGGGGCATCAACCCGGTTAATAGACATTTCTTGTATGGGTATATATGCTGCGGTTTTCGCACCTATGTCAATCAGAGCGCCGCGCGGCTCTATACTGAAAACTGTACCCGGTACGACATCACCAGGGCTGAAATGATAGTCGTACTTATCAAGTAGAGCAGCGAAATCTTCGTGAGTAAATCCAATTTCTGGGGCGGTTAAATTCTGATTGACCATGCTAATGTGTTCCTGGTTTTAGTCTCCGTAAAGGTTTTGTCATAAATGCGGTTCTTATGTAAGCGGTTGAATAAACTTTTCCTCTTACATTCCTGTTTTATCCTAGCTTAGAATAGCTAGTCTTAACACATATCAACTTCCAGATATAAAATTATATCATATTCAGGAGTCACCGAGTCAGAAGAAGAAAGAAGAAGATAATTTTTCCCCTCAATACTACTCAGTTAAGGATTTTGACTTTTTCTTTGAGGCAGGGAGAGGAGTTTGCAATTTTCTTCCCTGCCCCATGCTCCCCGATCCCATGCAGTCTCAACTGCCAACGGCAATTATATCAGGCTTTGTGATATCAGCAGTGTCTGTGAACACCCGATTGCCGATTTTGCAACCCATTAATGGCAAAAGATCTTGCTGTTACTAATGCTTGAGCGCCAGCATCTTCCAAGATATATTGGATGCGATCGCTGGGATATTCAGGGTCTAAAGGTATATGAGTAGCTCCTGCCTTCAAAATTAACAATAACCATCATAGCCACACAAATCTCCCCAGCTATCGCCTAAAATCAACTCTTAAGACAGGTTAAGATTAAAAGACCACAGCTAAAAATAGGCGATTCTGTTGGTATGAAAATTTATGTTAGTGCAGATATTGAAGGAATTGCGGGAATTGCTGATTGGGACGAAGCAACTTTGGGTAAGGAAGGATACGAAATATTTCGAGAACAGATGACCCGTGAAGTTGTTGCTGCTTGTGAAGGGGCGATCGCTGCTGGAGCGACAGAGATTATTATTAAAGATGCCCACGACACAGGCAGAAATATTGACCCTTCTCAATTACCATACCCAGTACAACTAATTAAAGGTTGGAGTGGTCACCCTTATAGCATGGTACAAGAGTTAGATTCTAGCTTTGCGGCCTTAATTTTGATTGGTTATCATTCCCCCAGTGGTTCAGGACAAAATCCCTTAGCACATACATTTAATCCCAACATCAACCGGATGTTATTGAATGGTCAACCTATAAGTGAGTTTCATTTAATGACCATGACTGCGGCTTATGAACAAGTGCCTGTGGTATTTGTATCTGGTGATGCGGCTCTATGTCAATCGGTCAAAGTCTATAACTCTAAAATTGAAACTGTCTCCACCATTAAAGGTATCGGTGAGTCAGTGTGGGGAATTCACCCGCAATTAGTGCTTGAGCAAATTCAAGCAGGTGTCACACAGGCATTACAACAGCGAAAACAAATTCAGGTGCAACCCTTACCGGAGTATTTTCACTTTGAGGTGGAATATAAACATCCACCTCTTGCTTACAAGTATTCTTTTTATCCAGGTGCAAAACTAAAAGGTGAACAATCAGTTATTTTAGAAACGAATGATTGGTTTGATATCATCCGCGCCCTGTTATTTATTGCTTAAAGTAACGTGAAGATCCTAAGTTTTACCTTTATATAGTAAAACCTGGTCAACTTATGACTCTGGTTGTATAATTAACCAGTCCCTCCAATCAAAAAAACTATTTCGAGAATTGGCCATTAGTCCATTAATTTTAGCTTAATCAGGTATATATGTGGCAACAACAAAAAAAAGATAGTCTTATCATCAATTTTTCCTTATTAATGGCTGTCGCTACCACTCCCCTGGTAGCAAATTTATTAGTCTCCCTACCTGTGGACGCACAAGAGGAAAAATCTCAAAATAATAGTCCTGATAGTACGGCTAGTCCTACTAGTTCTCCTAGTCCTGCTTTTCCCCTACCAACAAAAGTAGAAAATGGGGCTGTAGTGAAAATAGATGGTTCTATTAACTCGATAATTGTTAATCAAAGCCTGAAAGAGAACTTTGAAAAAAAGTTTTCGGGAACTCAAGTAGAGATTTATATTAATGGTAATGAAGATGCCATTAAATCAGTTTTAAATGGTAAAGTTGATGTAGCAGCATTAGGACGCAAACTAACTCCAGAAGAAAAAGCCCAAGGCTTAGAACAAATTTTAGTCAGACGAGAAAAAATTGCTATCGTTGTCAGTACGAATAATACCTTTTATGATTCTTTAAGTAGTGAAAAATTTGCTAAAATTTTTCGAGGAGAAATTACAGATTGGTCGGAGCTAGGTGGTAATCAAGGTAAAATTAGATTTATAGATCGTCCTACTATCAGTGATACTCGCAGTTCTTTTAAAGAATACGCAGTGTTTCAATCTGGTTCCTTCATGACAGGTGGTAATGCTGTACAAATGGTGGAAGATAACACACCCAACATTTTGAAAGAATTAGGTAGTGATGGCATTAGCTATGTTTTAGCTAATCAGATTTCTAAATTAGAAGATGTGCGGGCATTGAGAGTACAAGACTATTTCCCCAGTAATTCTAAATATCCTTTTTCACAGTCTTTTGTTTACGTTTATAAAAAAGATCCCAGTCAGAAAGTCAAGGATTTTCTAGGCTTTCTGCTATCTGAATCAGGAAAAGATTCTGTAAAAGCTGCAAGAGAAGCAGAAGCATTGGCGATCGCTGCTAGTAGATTACAAACTATTTCCATCCCTACAGTTACACCCAATATCAACCTGACAACAGCCTCTATACCTCCTACCCCTACCCCTACAGAGACCTCTACAGACACCCCTACAGCCAGTCCAACACCATCTTCTGAGTACACTCCCGAAATCATCATCACACCTGAACCAGTAGAAACAGGCGGAGAAGTACTGCTGGTAAATCCCTTTAGCAATCCCTCAATGATTAACAAAAATCTGAGGTTTTTCCTCCTATTACCTTTGCTGCTAATGGGTGGATTAAGCACCTTTATCCCTTTGTGGTTGAGGAGAAGAAAGCCATTAGCTAATGAAGAAAATGAACCTATTACCGCAGCAGCAGCAAGTCCTACCCTATTAGATGCAAAAACAGTGATTGCAGTTACTAATAACCATCAAAATGGTAATGGTTTAAATCGGGCAAATTATTACAATTACAAACAAGAAAATTCCCAGGAAGTAACAGCAATTGGTAATGTAGCACTTCTAGAGACACCAGTAACAATTCCTACAATTAATCAAACAAATAGAGTTTCTGACCTTGATTTCGATTCTAATTTGGATTTAGACTTAGATTCTCACCTCGATTTAGAATATACTGAAGGATTTTGGGATATAGAAGCCCCTGTAATTGTTGTTAATAATCACTATCCACAAATTCTCAATATTGGCCAGAAACTAATTCAACACAATACCACTAAAAAAGAACTGAATAGTCAAGTATTAGAAACACCTCAAGCACCACCTCAACCTAAAATTACATCCCTATCTGAACTATTAGGTATTAGTGCTACTTCTACGTCCACGAAACAAGATATTACCCTATCGAAATTACCGGATATCACCCCTACACCAGTTAACCAACCATCTCAAGATCAAGATTTATCCTACTTACCATTAGAATTAGGACAGGCTTTAAATGCTATTAGTAATCCAATTACACTACAACCGACACCTGATTTAGAAGAAGTCATATCTCGCACTCCATTACCTTCTAAAGCTAGCAATGACGATATAGCAATGGACTTAGATGCAGAGATAGAAGCCTGGACTAATATTAATCAAATTAATGGAGATGGCAATACCAGAATTATTTTCACTCCCCGTACTCCCAAATGGGCTTATGTATCTTGGTCTATTGCCCCAAATCATCAACAAACATTAGAAAATCAAGGATTTAGATTTACTACCTTAGCAGTGCGTCTTTATGATGTCACTAACCTTGACCTCAGCTATCAGCGTCCTCAATTCATTCAACAATACGAATGTGAAGCCGCCACCTATAGTTGTTATGTACCTATTCCCAGAGGTGAACGGGACTATATGACAGAGATTGGTTATATGAATCATAGTAATCAATGGTTGTGTTTAGCCCGTTCTGGTGTAGTGCGTATTTTCAGTCGTCCTAGTGCCAATTTCTGGTTTGCTGTGGATACGGAATTAATCCTATATGGTGTGACTGAAGAAGGTGCAACTGTCACTTTTGATGGTGAAAAAGTTAAACTCAATCCTGATGGTACATTTAAGCTAACTCTTCCCTTTGTAGATGACTTTGCTGATTATCAACTGATAGCTACTTCTACTAATAAGGAAGATACTAAAATTATTCACAAGAAGTTTTCTCAAGGATAAAAGCAAAAGGGAGAGGTTTACCAGAGGGGTCAAATTATTTTTGTCGAAACTCACGTCAATTGAATGTGCGTGGTTTGAAACCCTTGTAGAGACGTCCCGACGGAACGTCTCTACCTGATTGAGATGATCAATCATCCATTTCCTTTAATGTCGCTAAAGCAGAGGGTGATAAGCGACTGAGATAACGGAAGATCCAGTATTTGAATATGGTGTCTAAAACAACAGGAAATGTAGCGATAAAAAGGAAGATATAATTTCTACTTGCAGGTAAACCTAGATGTGCTGCAAATCCTTCAAGTAATATTTCCCATCCATGTGGTGAGTGAAATCCGACAAATATATCTGTGAATAAAATAATTAAAAAAGCTTTAGCACTATCACTTAAACCAGAAACAATATTATCTAGAAAATATTGTAAAGAAATAATATCTCTTTTGCTAAATAAAATTACTAATACAAAGGAAATAGATGCTAAAATATCTGCAAAAATATTACTAATAGCAATAGCACTTTTATGTCTAAATTCTCCTGCTATTTCCACGGCTTTTTCTCTAAGTTGAGATTCTACATCTACTGAAGAACTATTGGTATCTGCACTTAATAAACTCTTAAATCTTAATTTTGCTGTAAATATTTTTAATTCACGAAATGCTTTTTCTTCCATTTCTTCATTCAGAAAAATAGCATCAGAGTTATGATTTATCTGCTGTTCTACCATAGGTAGAATAAATATCCGCTTAGATAGTTGAGTAGTTAGCAAGGGAATAATGATCAGCACTAATAAGAATCTAACAGCGATAGTTGTGCGCTGTCTAGAAATTTGATATTTTTTGATAAATTCTTCCTCAGCATTAGGAGATATCTCGCTGAAGATTTTTTTCAAGGTTCTACTAATTGATCTAGGTAATATCCCGGTTTTGAAATAACTAAATGGTTGTGAATTTACATCCTGATTAGATGATGATGATTTTTTCACGGTGGTCTTAATCTGAATAACATGATCAATACCTCTGACTATAACAATTAGAAAGGTTTATATTCAACTGTGAAATAAATACCATTTTCTTGTACTGTATTTCCAGTTCTATCTATTTTAACTAAGGGAATACCCCAGTCAATTCTAGAGACATACTGCAGATTATACGTTTTTTAGAAAAACAAGTCCAGAAGGCAGGGGTAAAATTACGTAATCTTTACATAAAGAGTAAGTTCCAAAAGAGCCTTTTATTGATAAAGGTAACTAGATATCAGCCATGAGAACTAGATTTTATCAACAAATCTTAATATATTTTCCTAATTAAAGTAGGACTGGTATATTTAGTGTAAAAATATTTCTACTGAAAATAAGCTGCAAAGAAAATTATGACTTTATCTCCTAACCTCAAAGGTGCATTTGCTCATCCTGTACTAAAAGTAATTAGCGGTTTGAATAATTTCAATGCTGCTAGTGTAGCTGCAACTGTAAAAGCGGCTGATTTGGGTGGCGCTACCTTTGTAGATATTGCTGCTGATGTGGATTTGGTGAAATTAGCTAAAAGCTTGACTAAACTACCTATTTGTGTGTCTGCGGTTGAACCTGAGAAGTTTGTAACTGCTGTGGCTGCTGGTGCTGATTTGATTGAAATTGGTAATTTCGATTCTTTCTATGCCCAAGGACGCAGATTTGAAGCTGCTGAGGTTTTGGAACTAACGCGCCAAACTCGCGCCATGCTGCCAGAAATTACCCTATCTGTCACTGTTCCCCATATACTTACCTTAGATGCACAGGTACAACTAGCTGAGGATTTGGTAAAAGCCGGTGCTGATATTATTCAAACAGAAGGCGGTACTAGCAGCAATCCTATACATCCAGGTACTTTGGGATTAATTGAAAAGGCTGCTCCTACTCTAGCCGCAGCTTATGAAATTGCCCGTGTGGTTTCTGTGCCTGTATTGTGTGCTTCTGGTATTTCTAATGTTACTGCACCTTTAGCGATCGCATCTGGTGCTGCTGGTGTTGGTGTTGGTTCTGCTATCAACCAACTCAATAGCGAAATCGCCATGATTGCTGCTGTCCGTAGTTTAGTAGAAGCTTTGGCTACTGCAAATATTCGGGCATTGGCGTAAGAAGCAGGAGGCAGGAGGCAAGTTATTCATAGCTTAGTCTAAACTCTAGTCAGAATAGCAACACATTTTTTATTTTCTCAGAATCAGGAGGTTGTCGAGTTTCGACTACGCTTAACTACCGCGACTTGTACTGAGCTTGCGATGCCTTGAGCTAGTCGAAGTAAGTCGAGATAATATCCAGGATTTCAGGATTTACAGCGTAGAAAAAGTTCGTAGTAAGGAATTAATTCCTCGCTACGAACTTGGATGTAGGGACAATTCATGAATTCTCCCTACATTGTTTTTCACCTGATGTCTATTACAGTTGGGGGACAAACTGAGACTTATCAGGGACAACAGTGTACTCAGCCACAATTTGTCTAAATTCGTCACCGTCAATGGTTTCTTTTTCAATTAATAAATCAACCAGACGATCTGTGAGGTTACGATTTTCCCGCATAATTTTCTTAGCGGTTTCATAACATTCTTCTACTATTGTCCGCACTTGTGCATCTATTCTACAAGCGATCGCTTCTGAATAATCGGATCTGGTTGTCCAGTCCCGACCCAAGAATACTTCACCTTGTTGACTTTCTAAAGAAACGGGTCCTAAATCGGACATCCCAAAGCGTGTTACCATTTGTCTGGCCATACCGCTAACTTGTTGCAAGTCACCACCAGCACCAGTAGTTACTTCCGCCGCACCAAAAATGATTTCTTCGGCTGCACGACCGCCCAAAGCACCAGTAATTCTGGCTTTAATTTGAGAACGGGTAATTAAACCTTGTTCCTCATTAGGCATAAACCAAGTTAAACCTTGTGCTTGTCCTCTAGGAATCAAAGTTACTTTTTGAACTGGATCATGGTCTTTTAAGACTGTACCCACTAAAGCATGACCAACTTCATGATAGGCAATTAACCGCTTACTCTTGCTATCTACCAGGGGAGTACCTTCCATCCCTGCAACTACGCGATCTACAGCATCATCAATTTCTGATAAAGTGATGCCTTCCTTACGTCTTCTAGCGGTGAGAATAGCTGCTTCATTTAACAGGTTAGCGAGATCCGCACCACTAAAACCAGGTGTTCGTCGAGCGATCGCTTCTAAGGATACGCCAGGATCTAGCTTCTTATTTCTCGCATGAACTTGTAATACTTCCAAACGGCCTTTAATGTCTGGCGCATCTACAGTTACTTGTCTATCAAAACGACCGGGACGCAACAAAGCAGCATCTAGGACATCAGGACGGTTAGTAGCAGCAATAATAATAATGCCAGTATTGCCTTCAAAACCATCCATTTCCGTTAATAATTGGTTGAGGGTTTGTTCTCTTTCATCATTCCCACCACCAATACCCGCACCACGTTGACGACCCACAGCGTCAATTTCATCAATGAAGATGATACAAGGAGCGTTATCTTTTGCTTTCTTAAACAAGTCACGGACACGGGAAGCACCCACACCCACAAACATTTCCACAAACTCAGAACCGGAAATACTAAAGAAAGGAACACCAGCTTCACCTGCAATGGCTTTTGCCAGTAAAGTTTTACCAGTTCCTGGAGGACCCACTAACAACACACCTTTAGGAATACGCGCACCAACGGCTGTAAACTTTTCAGGTTGTTTTAAGAAAGTTACAACCTCTTGTAATTCTTCCTTAGCTTCTTCAATTCCCGCCACGTCATCAAACTTGACTCCAGTTTTCGCTTCCATTTGGAAACGGGCGCGGGACTTGCCGAAATTCATCGCTTGTCCAGGGCCACCGGGAAGATTATTAGAACGACGGAACAAAAAGAACAATCCCGTAATCAATAATACAGGGAAAACTAAATTACCCAAAAGTCCCCAGATTGCACCATCGTTTCGCATAGGATGGGCATCAAAACTCACTTGGTTCTGTTTGAGTTTTTGGATTAATTCAGGGGCATTTACAGGCAAATCTACACGCCAGCGTTGAGTGCGGTTTTCGATATCAGGATCATTTGCTTCAATAATGGCAGTTCTACCACCATCGTAAAGATCGACATTGATCACCCGGTTTGCGTCCAAGTATTCTAGAAAACGCCCGTAGGTCATGCGGGTATTGGCTGCATTTCTACCTGTATCCGCAGGAGCGCTGGCAAAAGCACCTTGCCAGAAGAAAAAGCCAATCACCAGAGCCAATACTGACCATAGTGCTACAACTCTCCAAGAGAATTTCATCTTTGATTTGCCTCTAAATGTCAATATGCTATACAACAGATATCTGGACTATGATTTTTGTGATTACGGTGATTTGCGTAATTTATTTGATTGAGACGACATATTAATCCGTCACAGCCATTAATCATCAACATCATCAACATCATCAACATCATAAAAATCACAGTTCAGACGATTTTGTTTAATTCGAGTCTGAGAATGAGATGTCTTATGGCAGATCCACGATTTTTATCAAGAATCTTAATTAAACTTAACCTAATTCTAATACAAATTTGCCCTAGAAGCACAAGCTCAGAGTAAAAACCTGATATGGCAGGTGACTGTTGACGGTGGACTGTTACCTACTCTCCTAAACTCCTGACTCCTGAACTCCTGAATTCTGCTATATTACTTAACTTCCGTAATTTTTAAGGTATAGGGTAGATATTCTTTTTCCTTATAAGAACCAATCCAAATTTGATAAGTTCCTAGTAGCCATTCCCCAACAATACCCGGATTTTTACCGTCAAAGTCATCATTACACCAAACTCCACCGGGTCCTTTAATAATCATGGTTGTATCTGCTGGACTGTCAACCACCAATTTAAGATAATCAAATTTACTGGTAAGTCTGAGAGTATGATCTGGGTCTTGATCCACAAATCCCTTACAGGGGCCTGTGGGTTGTGTTTCTTTTTTTCCCGCTATGGTATCTCCTGATATTGCACCACCACTCATACCACGCACTGTCCAAGGATCAGGGGAAAATGGGTGTTTAATAGTCACATCGCCAAAAATGGGTGAAGTTGTTTGAGCATTAGCTACTGTATTAAACCCTGCTATAATGCAAGTTATAATTATGATTCCTTGACTAAAAATTGTTTTTGACATTGGTAATTATAGAAAATTGGTAAATACCTTTAACGACATGAATCTCAGATTTGAAGTTCCTTGAAAAAATTTCAGGTTCTGAATGCTGATATAGCAGGAGGCAGAAGGCAGGAGGGAAAGCCTGATCCTATGTAATTTTTAAATTTCAGTTCCTATCTCGTTCAACTGCATACAGCTATATTAAATTAACTTTTTAATATCGCCATAAACGGGATAAAACCCTCCATTAACTTCCGATCAATAGCGAACTGCTTGCAGCAGCGCTTCGCTATCGCCCAAAAATAATTAAAAAATCACGTTAAAATGCCCGAAACCCATACCTCATATTTGGTTGATCCTGTCAATGCGTAAGTCCTATTAACTTATCTATATAAAACTGAAAATGATTGCTATAATAAAAACATCAATTTGATTTATTAACTGTGATGACTATTAAGGAATTACTCTTACAAGAAATTGACAACACACCCAATGAACTTTTAGAAGATGTGTTTGGTTTTTTGCAATCACTCAAAACAGCACCACAAAAACCCCCAGCTACCTATCAAGAATTGTTAGAAAGAATAGATTACTTAGAAACAATAGTAGGTATTCGTAAAGGATTAGATGAATTTGAGTGTGGTGAAGGGATTCCTGCTGATCAAGCTTTGGTAACCTTGCAAAAAAAATTTAATATTCCTCCGCGCTCATGAATTATCAAGTTATTATTCAACCTACTGCATTTCAAGAAATTGAAAGTTCTTATCGTTGGATGTGTGATAATTTAAGTGCTGAAGTAGCGAACAATTGGTATTACCAACTTGAAGATGCTATTGCGTCACTAAAAAAATTTCCTACCCGATGTAGTATAGCTCCAGAATCAACAAAACTTGGTCGTGAAATTCGCCAACTATGGGTAGAAAAACAAAGAAAATATCGAGTTTTATTTGTTGTTGAAGATGATATTGTAGCTATTATTCATGTTCGTCACAGTCGTCAATCTTATCTAGATGAAGAGTCTGAATGAGATTGAGTTTGTGAAGATTCTTTTTTGGGATTTGATTTTTATATGATTATTGTTGGGTTTTCTTGTGTCAACCCAACCTAAAAACTACTACTTTTTAATACCTTTAATAAATGCTGTTCTTGCATCAATAATGGAAGGCATTAAAACACAACTCGCCAATAAATCTATATCTAAATCTGGCAATAATTCACTTCGATTAATTTGCTCATAATTATCATTTTTAAGATAATATAGAGACAATTGATTATTTTCCCAAAACCAGACTTCGGTAATATTAAACCGTTTGTATTTTTCGAGTTTATCAATACTGCCACTGGTAATATTAATTTCAATTGCTAAATCTGGATTTGCTTTTTTCTCTCCGATGTAATAAGATTCATCAGGTTCAAAGGAAGCACTTTTTTCTTTTGCGCGACGAGTAGCACTACCTACTGGAATAAAGTTTATACCTTTTTCAAAAAAGTATAATGCTAAGAATATAGCAATTACACTTCTAATAGTTTCATATTGTTCACCAAGTGTCATAAATTCGATGTACCCATCAAGATAAGTTATCCGCAAATTTCCTGCGTCTGCGGTTAAGGTTTCTATTATTTCAAATTCTTTCCAGGTGTAATGGCCAGGTAGAAGAAATTGCTGTTCGGAAATTGTGGTGGTTTTGTCTAAGGTTTGGATAGTCATAGTAATTTTATGGTTATGACTTTAATCTCGATTATAACTCATGGTCGGGTGATAATTCTCCGGTGAGGTGAATCTTTCGGTGGTGTATCTGTCATGCTCCGAACTACTTACAGGATCACTTCGTTATCGCTCTAGTAATCCCTTGTAATGGTTGGGTGAGATGATGTGAACAGATACAGGATTTTTGGGTTATAATTTGGGGTTATTAATAGTGGGTTATATTATTGCTAACCCACCGAGATTATTACTTATTTCCTAAAAATTCATCTACGGTAATTCCTGCTTGTCTAATTAAACTTCTCAATAAACCTGGTGCTAGTTCTTTATGATTAGGAACTGATAAAATAGGTTTTGATTCGTGCCAAAGTATGATATGACTCCCTGTTTGATGATCTACAGCATAGCCAAATTTTTCAAATATTTTGACAGCTTGTTTACCGGAAATATTTGATAAGCGTCCTATTTATACTACTACTTCCCCTACAAAAGATTGAGATTCTTTGGTTACATAGGGTTTTCCATGTTTTTCTAATACGTGAAGATAGCCTTTGATAGCATCCTTGATATTTTCAATTGCTTCATCTAAGCTTTTACCTTGACTGACACAACCAGGAAGTTCTGGTACTTCAGCAATGTAACCTTGGTATTCTGAATCATAGGTGAATATTACTTGAAATTTCATAGCGTTTTTTTGGGAGGTCTTTTTTTAATTTAATTTATAAGTTGGTTTTCCTTGTGTCAACCCAAACTACATCTTAAGTCTACTTTTTTATATTATAGCAGTTTTTGTCATTTTCTGCCATTTTAGCTAAACGATTATACCACTCCTTCATATCTGAAACAACAGTTTTATCACGGCATGAGTTATAAATTAACACATAAAATTTTGTTTCTGAAGTTACAGAATCTTTCATTATTACTTTATCAAAGTTAATTCCTTGCCGAGATTTAACCTCTATGGAAATCTGAAATTTTCCAGCAATTTCTCTCAGCAACTTTGCGACAAAAATCTGTTCTGTTTTGCCCTCTACAAAAATTGCTAATTTTTTCACTGTTCTATATTCTCCTTATTACCAAACCCCTCCATATAGAATTGAGTTGCAAAAAAGTCGAAATTGTTTAAACCAGTAAATACTCAAAAACAACACCGCGATAAATTTCCGCTATTGGTAATTCAACCCCAATTGACTCTAAAGAAATGGATTTTTCTAAATCATTAAAATCACTTAATAACCAACCTTGAAATTGTTTACTATATTTTTCTATAAAAGGGACAATAGATGCCGCAAACTCTTGCCTCTTGCCTACCCTCACGGAAAGACTTTCTCAGCAAACCCTATTTATAGTTAACAATACATCTGGTTAAGATCCCCGACTTCTTTCTTTAGTCGTGTCATAAAATTACGATTTATTATCAGAAGTCGGGGATCTAAATACTATGCTGAATGCTTACAAATTAGGTTTATAGATTCATGTAAGAATCTATCCCACCGACTTCAAATTCACAGGCTCTAGAAACCACATCAGGGGGTAATTTATCAAAACTGATTAATGGTAAATAATCAGGATTATCTATCAGTTCTTTAGCTAATAAATAACCGGTAATAGTCCAAGTTTGATATTTCCGCGCTTGTTTACCAATTAATCTCCCTTTTTTACCATCGTAATATTCTGGCCATTCATCTTCACCCAGTCTAGCCGCAGCAATTTCAATGGCTTTTTCTGCTAGTTGTGGTTTCTTGGTTTTCACTGTTGCTGCTGCTAACATCCACATTAAAACAGGCCAACTGCCGGCATTATGATAAGACCAAGGAATGTTTTTCGGATCGCATCCTGTGACAACTCGATATTCTTCACCTTGTAAAGCAGGATAACAGATTTTCATGGGCATATCTGCTACTAAATCTTCCCATCTTTTTTCAATGAGATTCATAATTGCTTGGGACTGTTCTTCTGTAGATAAATTAGAAATTACAGCCATTAAGTTTCCCAGGGTGAAGAAGCGAGTATCAAATTGTGATGGTCCGACATTTCCAGCAAAATAACCACCTTTTTTCGGTAGCCATTTATCTAACTCATAATAAGGTAAAGAATCAGCATAAATATTGAAAAGATTAACGGCAGTTTTTCCGTATTCTTCACCTTTAAAACGATAAATTGCATTTAACCGATTAATATCTATCCAATAATACTGACGAATATGACCACATAATAAAGGTAGACGGTTATCAATTGCTTCCACAATATCCTCATTACCTTTACAAATTAGTAGTTCTCGCGCTGCACGTAAAGCCGTAAAAAATAGAACTTGAATTTCTAACGGATGGCCATAAATACCCATGCGTCTATCTATCATACACGCCCCATCAGGAACTAATAGGGTGGGGTACATATCAAAACGATTTGCCAAACAGATATCCATAATTAACCTAATTCCTGTTTGGAATTCAGGTTGATAAGCAAGGGAAGGATCTTTAGTAGCAACTACATAAGCACGTAATAAAATTAACCACCATAAACAAGAATCAACTGGTGTAACTCTGGCGATCGCGTGTTCACCAAAATCAGCTTCTAAATGTTCTTCCCCATTAATAGATACAACCTTAAAACTGGCGGGAATTAAACCTCTACCGGGTTTATAGGCATCTAAAGCCCTTTCTTTTGGCTGTAATTTTAATGTTTCTTCCAGGAAATTCTTGACAATATCTGTTCTGTCTTTGATGAGAAAAATTAACGCCGAGGAAACAAAATCTCGGATAAAACATTGGTCATAATTTAATGCTTCCACGGATGAATCATAGGCTGCGACAGTACCTACAGGCTGACCTTTGTAGTAGAGAATAGAATTCTCTAAAGATTGCCATGCTTCATTTTCTATATTTTTACTGGTCTCCAATTTGTTTAGTTGCATTACCAGACTAACTCCATTTAGATAGTAGATTTGTTGGTCGTAGATACGCCCTTAATTATTATTGATGTAATTTTGCAAATAGCAAATATCCATCTATTAACAATAGAAAAACTCAGTCAATAAAAAAACCTAACTGCAATCATGTTTAGCAGTTTTTTTAATTTGCAAAAATACAGTTTATTCTGTATGTAGAATAACTAGAATATAGTATATCTACTTAATCAGAAATTGGCTATTGAAACGAAAAGATATATTATTCCCCTACGACTTAACAATTTATAACGTTTTTTCAAAATATGCAACATAAACAGTTAAATTTTTTTTGGGAATTAACACTGATGAAGGGATATATATTTTACAAGTCCTGTATAAGTTGAAACTTTTGATACGCTTGATTAATTGCTTGCATGGCGATTTTAGCACTGACAGAACTGTTAATATCAGGATGATATAATCTGGCTAATCTCAGATAGGCAAGTTTAACTTGTTTGGGGTGAGTTTTCGGTTCTACTCCTAAAATTTCCCACCATTCCCCAGTTAAGGGTAAATTATCATCGTTATTAACTTGTCGCCAAATTTTGATAGTTCCACTTTGACCACCACTAATCAATATTTTACCATCTCGACTAAAAGCTAGGGGACTAAACCCAGAAATAGTTGCTAATAATTCTCTAGTTTGAATATTCCAAAGTTTAATAATTCCATCTTCACTACTACTAGCAATAATTTTACCATCTGGATCAATAGTAATACAAGAAATACTCCTAGTATGACCATCTAAAGTAGCAGCTAATTCGCCATTTTTGAGATTCCAAAATTTAATTTCACCATCTGCACTGCCACTAACTATAGTTTGGTTATCGGGAGTAATTACTAATGTATTTACTGCTGCTAAATTCTGATTAAGAATATAAAGGTTTTTACTAGTTTGTAAATCCCAAATTCTGATAGTTTTATCAGCACTACCACTAACAAGAGTTGTACAATCAGGACTAATAGCAACAGCTAACACCGCGTCCCTATGTCCATTTAAAGTATGTTTGATTGTTCCTGTATAACTTCCCCAAATTCTAATGGTTTTATCTGTACTAGCACTAACAATAATATTACCATTAGGACTATAAGCAAGTGCATTAACAAAACCATTATGACTATAGGGAGAAGTTAAATAAGAGAAGGAACGATTATATTTTTTTGTTGCTAATTCCCAACTGCTAATTTTTTGATCTACACTACCACTAATTATTTGTTTTCCATCGGGACTAATAGCTACAGATAGCACAGCTTCAGCTTGTCCAGAGAAAGTATATAAACAGTTTCCTGTTGGCAAATCCCAGACATTAACTTGTTTATCATCACTACCACTAATTAAAATTTTATTATCAGGATGAATAGCTACTGCATTGACATTATGAAAGTGTCCTTTAAGGGTTTTTACACATTGCCAAATTCCAGTTAATTGAGGAGTCATATTTAGTATATTGGGGTTAACATCTGGTTCAAGTTTAGGTAATTTATCTTTTATTTCAGATTTTATTTTTTTGATTTCATCTTCAATTTCTAACGATGTAAATTTTCCATTTAGATCATCACCAAATAATTCTAATAATGCTTGAAAATAATAATCATTTTGCAAAACTTTTGCTTCCATGCGTTCAAAAACTTGCATCGGAGTTTCTGGAAATTCTGAATCATCTAATAATTTAGTGACACCATAAGCAGCAAGTCCTAAAACTGCACCAATTCCTGTCATTGATGCTGTACCAATACCAAAAGCTAAACCAATTTTAGGAGCAACAAATCCCATATTACCGATAATACCAGAAATACCAAAACCACTAACAGCACCTATTCCCATTGCACCAACAGCTACTTTATCTCCTTGTATAATTCCCGTGAAAGCACCATAAGCAGCAGCACCCGCAACCGCACCCACAGCAGTAACAGAAGCAGCACCTATTCCTACTCCTCCAAAGCTTCCAGCTATTCCTATACCTCCTATTGTGGAGGATAAACCCGCACCTGTTAATGTTCCGGTCGTGATAAATGTTGCACCTGTTTGGGATGTTGGTTTCATGGTTATGAATTATTGTCAGAATCAAGATTTATAAAATGATAGCATTGGCTTTATAAATATGTAAAAATTAGAAAGTACCAAGATTGATAAAAAATATGAAAATATGAAAAGCGGTGACAGAATTGAATTTAGCTTTTGGGAAGCAGGATGTTTAATTTGGGTAGGTGCAAAAGATTTAGGTGGACTATCTTATCATGAGTTTTGTAATCTGATTTGGGGTAATGATTTAGAAAAATGTAAAAGATTTATTTTAGAATATCACGCATTTTTACCCATGAATCTTTATCAAGATGATGGTTATAGAGTGCAAGTAGTTATGGGTGAATTAAATTCACAAGAACAGGAGGAATGGATAGCAAGAGTGAGATGGAAATTAAATCTTAACTGTGGTGCTATGGTAGTTTCAGGAATAGCAGATGATGAGGAAGATGAATTTATAAATATGCCATCTGCAAATGAATTAAAAAATGGTGATAATTTACAATGTTATGTAGAAGTTGCACCGGGAATATATCAAGTAGAAATTTATAGTTATGCACCGGGAGATTTATCTACAGGATGGGGACAAATTACGGGTAGTAGTTTATTTAAACCAGCCCCCAGAATTGAACCAGAATCAATTAAAGATTACTTTTTGAGAACTCGAAAATTAGCAGAAATGCCAGCCTGGATAGGTTATGAAATTACCGAAAATTCAGAAAAAAGAAGTGAATTTTATCAAGCTGCTGTAGAGGAAAAATATATTGATTTTATTATCAGATTATCTCCTGTAATTAAAGATTTACCTGTAGTACAAATTGGTGATGATAGTTCTGTTAATTGGGAGTTTCGTAAACCAGAAAAATGTCCGTTGGGTATTGTGGGAATGAAAGATTAGTGGTAAGATTTCCTTTACATTCAAATTTTCTATAATCTAACTCGATTTATTTACATTATCTTCCGTGACTAGAACTCGTGAACCTTTAATTAGTTTGGCACTGTACCACGCCTTTAAGTGGTCTGTAGTTAGCCCCATGTTATACGCATACTTCAAAGGCAAGATTTATGGTGCGGAAAATGTCCCTCAAAGCGGTGCTGTGATAGTTGTTAGTAACCATGCTAGTTATTTTGACCCGCCTATAGTTTCCAGTTGCGTGCGTCGTCCAGTCGCATATATGGCCAAAGAAGAATTATTTAAAGTTCCTGTTTTAGCCCAAGCGATTAAATTATACGGTGCTTACCCCGTCAGTCGCGGTACTGCTGACCGCAATGCTATCCGTGCTGCTTTAGAATTTTTAGACAATGGTTGGGCTTTGGGTGTATTTTTGGAAGGTACACGCACGACCGATGGTCGTATTACTGACCCGAAAAAAGGTGCAGCACTCCTCGCTGCTAAGTCTCAAGCGCCTTTTTTACCTGTGAGTTTATGGGGAAGTGAACAAATTTTACAACCTGGTTCTTCTTTACCTCGTCCAGTGCCTTTAACTATTAGAATTGGGGAATTAATTGATCCTCCTAGTTCTACTAATAGGGATGAGTTAGAAAGAGTAACTCAAAAATGTGCAACGGTAATTAATGAAATGCACGATTTAGGAAGGTGAAATTGTAAGAATTCAGGAGTCAGGAGTCACCGAGTCAGGAGTCAGAATATTTGTTTGTAGCGGGAATTCTCTATAAGCAAAATTTTTTCATCAATTCAGGACTTATGCAAAACATCACGAAAGCAGGGGTAATTCATGAATTACCCCTAGGAAACAATCAGGTTTTTGATTACTTGGTGCGTAAGTCCTACAATTATCAAAAATGAATCAAAAACTCTAATTATTAGTAGACTCTATAAAATGTATGAGAATACCAATTATTTTATCTACATTTACCAGAAAATATTCATTCAAATCAATAGTAATTGTGGTTGCTTCTAATTGCATAAATTTCCAGATACTTCCTGTAGTAATCACTCCATAAATTCTTTTAATTTCTTGATTTTGTCGTTGGTTAAATAATTGAGCGGCAATCATTTCCGCCATACATTGAGCTAAACCAGATTCTATATTATCATTTTTAGCTTCTACCAAGGTAATAATAGGTGATTCTATAATTAATTGTTCATTAGATTTACTAATCAGAAAATCACAAAATCCAGTTAAACCTTTTTGAGCATCTACATTAAAATCTTTACCTGAAAATAAACTAATTTGATTATTTAATTGTTTTCTCACTTCAATCAAGATAGGTGTAACTATCATCTCTGAACGGGATTTTTCAGAGTTAATAGATAAAGCTAAGGGAATATTATATTCCAAAGTTTCGTCCAGCAATTGACTATATTTACGCTCGGAAACTTGAGCAAAAAATCCCACTTTTTCAGAAAGGGTGATGCCAAAATCTGATTTAATTTGTTCTAAAGTAAATTGACTGTATGACATTGGCAATAATTAAATAAATTTTCAAGTTTATAGTGATAGGAAAATGGTTATGGCAACCAATTAACATCTAGTAATTGTGACAAAGTGTAAGGACATTCAGGCGGAAAAGTTATTGAAAATCCAGTTTTTTGATTGAGATACTTTAAGGCTTTTTGATAAACTTTCTCTAAATTATCATCGCAATGGTTACGTAAATTTGTAGTTAGATAATCCTGTAATTGATTTCTAAAACTCATAATTTCTGCCTTCCAATGATTAGCATTATAGCCTGATTCTAGAGTCCAATATTGCAAAAGTAGTAAATGTCTAATAATTTGTTCTAATAAACTTTCTACTGCTAATTTATCTCTGCGTCCCAATAACTCCAACTCCTCAATTAAATTATCTAAATCTAATTCTGTTAATCTTTTTTCTTTTAACAGTTTAATTGTGATTTGTAGCCATTTTTCATTATCTTTTTCATAAAGATATGGCAAGTTTATCTTTAAATCTGTGGGAAAAGCCATAACTTGTCCTCATCTATTAATATAACTAATATAGCAGTTGATAGGATTAAAAGCTAGTAGGGTGCGTTAGTAGTAACGTAACGCACCATTTTAAGTTATAGATTGGGTTAAGCGAAGCACAACCCAATGTCAGCAGTGTTAATTATTCAGTAATCTTACTAAGAATTATAACAAATACGAACATCACAAACATTTTTAAGTATCATATTAGTTTAAAGCTGAATATTTATAAGGATTAAAGAAAATGAGTAATATTAGTAATATTTTCGGTGATTTAGATTTCTCCTCTCTAAAATACAACTCTGATTTTAAAGAAGATAGTGTGAGAGAAGTAATTATTTTACCAATTTTAAAGGCTTTAGGTTATACAGAATTTAATATAGTTCGCAGTAAAACTTTACAACGTTTCTTTATTATTTTGAAGTTTTTATGATAAATATAGCCTTAAAAAATCGCCAATGGATAGAACAAAAAAATTATTTTCGTAAAGCTGATCCAAAAGTCAATTATTGGTTTGATTTTTATTACAATAAATTACAACGTTATAGAGATAAATTTGGGAATGATTTTTGTCTCATAATCGCCGGTTCAGAGAACCAAGAGGGTGATTTTTATGCAATTCCTTTTATGGCTCTACTAGAGTGGT
>NZ_PGEM01000144.1 GCF_002934005.1 Cuspidothrix issatschenkoi CHARLIE-1
AAAACCGTATATATTTTTACTACCAGATGTACGTATTAATATTGAATATGCGATGCTGCTTATGATACTTGTATATATACTACAAGTTGAAGTGCGGAATGTGGGTTTAAATTATCCATATTTTTATTGTTGACTATTTTATAATATAAAAGTTATCAAAATTATTAAAATAATTCTATGATGACTCAAGTAATGATTCAACCCTCATACTGGATCGAATCTGGAATTGAAATCAGCAAGGTCAGAAATTTGAACTTGTTTAAATTCACTCCAGAATTACAATCTAGGTTAGAAGAACTGGCTGATAAAAATAAAGCAGGAATGTTAACTACAACAGAAGAAGCTGAATTAGCAGGAATATTAGAACTGGACAGGATTTTTACTTTATTGAATGCAAAGATAATTGCTGAATCATGACAGTTAACGAGACAAGCAAAAAATTAGTTAGAGAAAGAGCAAAATTCCTTTGTGAATACTGTCATTCTTTAGAAGAAGCAAGTGCAGCATTATTTGCTATTGATCATATTATCCCCCAGTCTCTTCCTGGTTCATCAGATGACCCTGATAATTTAGCTTTAGCTTGTCAACGTTGTAACGGATATCGCTATAATTTCACAACTGGTATCGATCCAGAAACTGGAGATATAATTCCCATATTCAATCCTTGAAAACAGAAATGGTCTGACCATTTTCTTTGGTCAGCAGATGGTTTAAAAATTATTGGTATTACTGCTACAGGAAGGGCTACTTGTAATCGCTTAGACCTCAATGATGAAAGGCATAATGAAGGTTCTATTATCAAAGCGCGTCGTTTTTGGATAAAACCCACATTCCGCAGATAAAATCCAATTCTGAATAATTATCACGAAAGATTCAGGGTTGTACAAACTTTACTCCAAAAATATTCTCAATAAATGAGATAAATTCCTAATAAACATTTTATAGTTCCTTTGAACTAAAATCCTGAAAACCCTTACCAAACAATGTTTTTGGAGATAATTATTTTTTTATTCTCCGCTTATGCGGAATGTGAGACAAAAGGTGGTTGGCATCCACCAGATGAAGACCCGCGACAAAGTTGAGAAAAACCAACACTTTCACAATAAAATTGATATTCTTCCGTTTGCTGATGATAAACTGTTTTAGTTTGTAGGGTGCGTTAATGAGATGTAACGCACCGTTTCCATTGTGGGATAAGGTGCGTTACGCTGACGCAGGATATCCAGGATTTTAGAAGGACATTACGATATTCTAGGAAAAAATTTTGGGGAGTGCCTTAAACCAAGGTTGACACTCCCCGGTCTAAAGACACGGGGATTCTACATTCATCGTTGATTTTTTAGAAACCTTACCTTCTGCTATAATCAACCATTACCCATCAACTAGCTGGGTTTCTTGCCGTAGATAGGCTTGAATGAACATATCTAGTTCACCATTCATAACATCGTTAATGGCTGTTGTTTCTACGTTTGTCCGTAGGTCTTTCACCATTTGGTAAGGGTGAAATACGTAGTTACGGATTTGATTACCCCAGGAAGCTTCGACCATATCGCCACGAATTTCGGCTATTTCTTGGGCGCGTTGTTCTTTAGCTATAATTAATAGCTTGGCTTTGAGACGAGCTAGGGCTTTTTCTTTGTTTTGCAGTTGGGAACGTTCTTCTGTACAACGCACTGCTAAACCTGTGGGTAGGTGAACTATTCGCACTGCGGTTTCTACTTTGTTAACGTTTTGTCCACCTTTACCGCCAGAACGGGTGGTGGTAATTTCTAAATCCTTCTCTGGAATATCTAACTTGACGGTGTTATCTATTTGCGGCATAACTTCAACTCCCGCAAAGCTGGTTTGCCGTTTACCGTTAGCATTGAAGGGAGAAATTCTCACTAACCGATGAGTACCCATTTCCGAACGTAAGTAACCATAGGCGTAACGTCCGGTAATTTCTAGGGTGGCGGATTTGATGCCGGCTTCGTCACCTTCTGATTCTTCGGCGAGGGTAACTTTGTAACCATGATCTTCCGCCCAACGGGTATACATCCGCATGAGCATAAATGCCCAGTCTTGCGCGTCCGTACCACCGGCACCGGCGTTAATTGTCAGGACTGCGCCTTTGTCGTCGTAGGTTCCAGAAAGTAGTTGTTGTAGTTCCCATTGGTCAAGGTCATGATTGAGTTTGGTAATTGTAGATTCCGCTTCTTGCAATAATGCTGTGTCGGTTTCTAGTTCCAATAACTCAACTACTGCCCTGGTATCGTCTAAGTGAGTGTGCCACTGGTAATACTGATCTAAATGGGATTTTAAATCATTGAGTTCTTGCAGGGTGTTTTGTGCCTGGGTTTGATCGTCCCAAAATTCTGTTTGGGCTGAGATTTGTTCTAAGTCGTGAATTTTGGCTTTGAGTGCGGGTACGTCAAAGATAGTCCTGGGTTTTACCCAGGCGGCTAGACAACGTTTCGATTTCGCGTTTTAGTTCTAATACGTCCATAATTTTGGCTCAAGTTGAAAGGACTTGAGATTTTTTTCGATAACTGGTGATTTGTATTTTAGATTTTATCTGGATTTTGGTAAAGTCAGGGCAAGAGGCAGGGGGGCAGTAGGGGCTAACGGCTGTTTGCCCGTACAACAGTCAACGAATTTGGGGGTATTTGATTTTTGCGCTTCTGTACGGGCTTATATGGCTTGTTGGTAGTCGGGTTTATATTTTATAGCTTTGTCGTAGGAGGCGATCGCCTCTGGGTCTTGTTGCAAATTTAATAGGGCATTGCCTTTACTATACCAGCTTTCGTAATGATTTGGTTTATAGCGAACAGCTTTATTATAGGCAGCGATCGCTGCTGGATATTTTTGTAAATTATTATGTTACATTATGGCAATCTTGCCACACAAATATGAGAAGGTGCGAAAAATATTAATTAGCAACTCGAAATAAAAAATAATAATGCTGAAAATAAGATAAAAAATGATTCCGATAGATGATAATATTCGCAGTTGGCAGAAACCAATAATTAATTGTTGGTTAATAGGGATTAACCTAGTGGTATTCATTTGGGAAATTAATTTAAGCTGGAGTGATCAATTAGGGTATTTAATTAATAATTGGGGGATAATTCCGGCTCAAACTAATATGGCAATTGCTAACGCTTTTTTGTACAATTCTGCGGCTTGGATAATTGTATTGTGGCGTTTCCTAGCTATTCCTATATCACTGTTTCTCCATGGCAGCTTTAGTCAAATTTTAGGCAATCTATTGTTTTTATGGGTTTTTGGGAAAACAGTAGAAAGTATCTTAGGACATAGACAATATTTATTACTGTACTTAACTGCTGGCGTTTTTTCTGGCTTAGTGCAAATTATATTATCATCTGGTTCAACAGTACCAAGTATTGGTGCAAATGCAGCTATCGCCTCTATCTTAGGTGCATATATTATCAAATTTCCCCAGGCAAAAATATATTCAGTTATTCCCCTGTTAATTTTATATATACCTATGGAAATACCAGTAATTTTCTACTTATTTTGGTGGTTTATCCAACAATCATTTTATGGCATTGGTAGTTTAAATATGACTAACGGAACTGGCTTCTCTAATGTTGATTACTGGGGTCAATGTGCAGCTTTAGTTACCGGGGTTGCTTTCATGAAAATTAGACAAAAGTTTTAATATAGCAGTAGTCACCGAGTCAGAAGTCACCTGATGTCCTAACTACTCTGTCTACAGCTATATATTTGCTTGACATTTTACAGCAAAATCCTACCATCACCAATAAATTTAGGGTGCGTCAAGAATTATCTTCCTAACACACCCTAAAAACTGGATATTTTCTAATAATTAGCGTCTGCCACGGTAAGGAACAGCATTGAGGTAATCAATGTCAAAGGAAGAAAGCTTTTGAGCATAGTTACCTTTACCACTAACTGCCGCAGCCATAGCTGCAAACTTGCGAGGATCGCCTTCTGCCATCCGCTTTTCTTTAGCTTTAGCACTGTAGAAGTTCTGCAAAGTAAACTGCCAATCGGTTTTGACTGTACCGGCTGTTTCTTGGAAATCTGCACCATAACGAGGTGTTACCAAGTTAAAGGGACGATCTGCGAAACGCTTGCGTTGGTAAGGAACGGTATTTTCACCAAAGTTTTCGGTGTATTCTGTGCTGTCTAATAAAGCATCAACGAAACCGCCATAGCCTTTGTTACAAATAACAATTGACCAGGCAATTTCTTCTCTTTTATTGTAAGCACAACGACCCAATAAACGCTTGAGGGTGATATCTACTAAACGGTAGTTGTTATTAACAGAGACAACTAAACGATAGAAAGCTTCGGATTTAGCTAAACCGCGAATAAAATCACGAACTGACAAAGAACCATTTTTAAGTTGAGATTCTAAAGTAACTTGACGGTTAAACTTGAGAATTTCATGTTCGCTGAAAACTTGGCGATAAGAAGCCCAAATGATGTTTTGAATGTCGGTGTAAGAACTAACATCTTCTAAACGATAGATATAAGGTGTATCTTCATTTTGGTCAGCAACACCAAAGCTGCTTACTCGATGATTTTGACTACTGGGATTGTATTGAAGTAATGGCAATGCCATATTTTTTTTCCTTTTATTATCAAATTAAACGTTCAAATTGGAAAAATTCTTGATTTGTAGGTTGGGTTGTGGAACGTTAGCGTTGCAAAGCAATAGCATGAAACCCAACAAATCCGTTGGGTTGCGCTATCGCTTAACTCAACCTACAAAAAATGGACAAGGTATTGTTATTCCCTGTTTTCTTGATTCCCCAGATAGTTAAAAAACTATTTAGCTAACAGGAAAACTAGCACTAGGACTTATGGAAACGGGAACACCTGTAGGTATTGTTTCCTTTGTAGTGTTAGGAATTTGGATATTAGCAGTGCTAACTGGTGTATGGGTCACTGTTTTAATCTTAATGGAATTTGCCATATCCAAAAAGTTTTTAATGTCACCCCATTTATAACGAGCTTCTTCAAGTTGGTCGCGCCAGTAGTCGCTGTATCGTGGTGTTACCAAATTAAAGGGTCTATCTTTATAACGCCGTCTTTGGTAGGGAACAATATTTTCACCAAAGTTGCTTTGATATTCTTCAGACTCTAACAAAGCATCCACAAAACCGCCCCAACCTTTGTTAGCAATGACAATTGACCAAGCAATTTCTTCCTCTTTGTTGTAAGGGGCGCGACCTAATAGGCGCTTTAGTCCAATTTCTACTAATCTGTAGTTAGAATTGGTTTGAATTACTAAACTTTGGAAAGCTTCAGATTTAGCTAAACCTCGAATAAAATCCCGGACGGTAATGGCTTTATTTTTTACCTGGGATTCTAAATTACTTTGGCGGTAAAACTTGAGAATTACGTGTTCACTAAAAAGTTGGCGATAAGCAGCCCAAATTAATTCTTCTACCTCTCCACTAAAGGCATAGTTTTCGATGCGGTAAATTGTGGGCGTATCTTCATTAGGAACTTCAAAACCAGAAACACGCTGGTTTTGAGAACTTGGTTTATATTCTAGTAAAGGTATTGTCATGTTTGTTAGTGGTTAGGGAAAAGGGAAAAGGGAACAGGGAACAGGGAATAGGGAATAGGTGTTTACCAATTACCAATTACCAATTACCCATTACCAATCACTAATTTTTAGCGTTGGCGGGGATGTAACGATAGGGTAAGGAAACTGCTACAGGTTTAACTGTGGGTTGTTGTTGATTATCTCTGCTTGTATCAGGAATATCGCCGCTACTAACGTAAGATTGGGCGGTGGCCAAACTGCGTTGATAGTTGCATTCGTTGGTAATAATAGACCCAGCCATGACGAAGAAGTTGGCAGGAATTGCCCGACGGATATCTGCTGTGGTCAGTTGTCCTGATGTACGGATGCTGTAGTAGGAACGACCTGCCAAACCACGAATATTTTGAGTATCGCGCCAGTTAGCACCATAACGGGGGTTAACTAGATTAAAGGGGCGATCGCCAAAACGACGACGTTGGTAAGGAACAACATTATCACCAAAGTTGTCTGCATACTCATCTGATGCCAACAAAGCATCTATAAATCCATGTAAACCCTTGGTGGCAATAACAATTGACCAAGCGATTTCTTCATCTTTGTTGTAAGCTGCCCGACCTAAGAACCGCTTTAAGGTGATGTCAACTAAGCGATAGTTAGAGTTTGTCTCTCCTACTTGGCTACGGTAAACTTCTGATTTACCTAAACCCCGGATAAAATCACGAACGGTAATTGCCCGATTTCGTAGTTGTGTTTCTAAAGCTGTTTGCTTATAGCTGGCTAAAATCAGGTGTTCGCTAAAAATTTGGCGGTATGCAGCCCAGATGATGCTATCAATATCTTGATCGGAAGTAGCCCGATCTAAACAATAAATAGTTGGTGTGTCTTCGTTAGGAACTTCGTAGCCTTCTACGCGCTGGTTTTGTGATTTGGGTTTATATTCTAGTAGTGGTATTGACATCTTTACTTTTACCTTGTTATATGGTATATAAATCTGTTTACTGGGCTAAGGCCAACTGAACACGGGCGCGAACTGCTTTTTCAGTATCGTTAGTCAGCATTAATTGAAATTGAGCCAAAATAGGCAATCGGACTAGGTCTTCTTGAGCTAAAGCTTGTAAACCGACAATAGCCGCATAGCGAATTGACCAGTCTGTATCTTGGCAGATAAACATCAGTGTTTCCAATGCGCGATTAGTGCCTGTTTCAGCTTCAGTAGGATCTAATTTATGCCAGTGTATTTTTCCGAGTCCCCTAGCAGCAGCCCGGCGGACACTGGGGGCAAAGTCAGCAATTGTAGTAGAGATGAGAACATCTAAAGCACGGGGATCTGCGATCGCTGCTAAAGTGCGAATCGAATAAGCCCGTGCGCCATAGTTATAATCATCAATTTGGTCTAGCAATTGTGGAACTGCTATTTCTCCCAACTCTGTCAATGCTGCTACTGCCACTATGGCCGCTTCGGGATTGTTATAACCAAAGACGGCGATTAAGTTGGGAATTGCCGATGGATTTTTGGTTGCTGCCAGATTTTTCACCGCTGTCACCAGTTGGGATGGTGTTTCTGCTGTGGTAATAGCCCGAATTAGTTCATCCATTTTTCCGTTGTCGGTGGTCAGTGGTCAGTGGCTTCGCCGTGAGCGTCAGGCGAAGGGTCAGTAGTTTTGCAACTGACAATTAACAATTGACTACTGACTACAAGAGTGAATCCATCAAATTCATGACTCGGATAGCTTGTTCAGATATACCAAAAGTATCAGACTGTTTTGGCAGTTGATACTCTAATAATCCTTTCAAGGCAATAAGTTTGAAACTATTTTCCACTTGGGCTTGGGCGATCGCTTCTGCTGCATCCAAATACCCAATTGCTCCCAAGTCCCCCAAGACAACGCGACGCATTTTCAAATCACCTGTGGCCAAAACTTTGACTAAGAATTCACCATAAATAGATTCTTGTGTCAGTTGGTACATAGCTCTTGCTGCGGAGCATTGCAACCGGGGGACTGAATGCTGAAGAAAAGGCTCAACAAGGGAAATAGCCTCAGTTGCACCCATCGCTCCCAAGGCTTCTAATACTGCTGTATAGGGCTGGGTAAGATGGGGAAGTCCTGGAACTTGTACGGCCTGCTCAACTCCCCCATCTAGTAGTTTGATTAGTGCTGGTAACGCTGTTTTATCTCCCAGCATGGCCAAAGATTGGGCTGCTGCTTCCCGGACATAAAAATCACTGCATTCTAAACACTTAATTAAACCTGGTACGGCTTTTAAATTGCCTAATTTACCAAGCGCCCTGGCGGCATTACGCCGTAAGGGATAACCTCCTAGTTCTGTTCTGTCGGCTTCATCCTCTAATGCAGCGACGAGTGCATCTATGGCTTCTAGCTGACTAACTCGGAACTTACCCAACCACCAAGCAGCATAATAGCGGAGACTTAAATCTGGCGATCGCAGATGAGCAATAGCTATCTCTGGCGTGAGATTTGGTGCATTCTGGGCAGAATATTCTTCTCCACTGGTTTCTATCATTGCCAGGGTTTGATTATGAATCTGCTACAGTCAAAGCTTCAATTTTGACGATTCTACCACCTAGACGGCTAATGCGCTGCATTTCTTCATTCATGCGGTTGTAGGGTACGGTAATAAATACGCTACCACTACGGCGAATGTCGAATTTATTTTTATCGGTTTCTTCGTTTTGCTTTAGGCCGACTACTTCATAACGAAATACTCGGCTGGCAGATGAAGAAACACTACCAGAACCAAGTGTGGTTTGACCGAACATTACTTCTATATCTCCTATGATGAGTTTTGTCGGTGAACAGCACTAAACCTTACGTTGATGTAACGCTGACAATTTTGCCGCCAACTCGATGAATTTGCTGCATTTTGTCTAAAAGGCGCTCATAAGGTACAATGAACACTGTGCTGCTACGCCGCACCCTGGGGTATCCTGGATTGCGAATGCCTGCGACTTCAACACGGTAAACGCGATCCGATTCCCCTACAGCATTACCGAGATTCTGCTTAGGAGCGTTATCCGCAGATGGACGGAAACCCCAGTTATCATTACTACCGGATGGTCCCACAACTGAGGAAGTTTTATTACTTGCTAATTCCCACGCTAAACGAGATTTAGAACCTTCGACTTGAGCAGTATCGCTGTTAGCATAACCACGGTATAAACGGAACATCCGAGTAAAGCCAGATGCACTCTGTCCTGTTTGAAAATCAAAACCGCGATAGTAAGGAACTACGTTGTCACCAAAGCTGTTTTGATATTCTTCAGAATCAATGTAGGAATCAATTTCCGCGTCGTAACCTTGGTTAATATATAAGTCCAAGTGGTAGGTCACTTCCGACTCATTGTATGGTGCGCGACCCAACAAATGTTTATAGTTGAGTTCAATTAACCGAGTTTGGAAACTGTTATAGAAGAATTTAGCTTTGTAGAGTTCTGATTTAGCAACATTGCGGACAAATTCCCGCACTGTTAAGTTGCCATCGCGTAAAAGTGATTCTGAGCCAATTAGACGATCCGATGCCAAGATGTAGTCATTACCTAGAACTTGGCGATAAACAGCACGGATCACCAATTCTACTTCTTCTTGGCTGGCACCACGACGCAGTTCCACTTTACTTATGTTGCTAAAAGGTTCTGTTCCCAGCCTGGATGCTGCTGTTGTAATTGCCATGTTTTTTCTCCTTTATTGTTTTCACTTCCATCTAAAACCACTTAAACAAGTGATTTTCGCGCTCTGATTAACAACTTCAGTTATCTGGAGATAAAACGATGCCCGGAGCTAGATCCAATTGCTAGGTGAACCAGGGTGATCTTGGAGGTCTTAACGCCACTTAATTTCTAGTTAGATGTTGATCTAACTTACGCAGTGACCCCCCATGAACAACTGGTGACCCCCATTAGGGGCGATTCCCATCTAACAATTATATCCCTCTCCGGGCATGACGCTATCTAGCTAAGAGCGTTGATTGCGTAGTCAATGTAGGTGTTAGCTTCGTTAGCAGCTTGACCGCTCAAACCGTGGTTAGCTTTGATAGATTTTAAAGCTTCTACATACCAGCTTGGAGATAAGTCGAAAGCAGCGTGCATTTCAGACAAACCAGCAATCAAGAACTCATCCAAAGGACCTGTTCCACCAGCAACTAGGCTATAGGTGATGATGCGTAGGTAGTGACCAACATCACGAGCGCATTTAGCTTTACCACGAGCATCAGAAGCATACTGATTGCCTGGTGTAGAGGTGGTGTAAGGGAATTTGCTGTAAACAGCACTGGTAGCACCGTCAATCAATTTTTGAGCGTTAGCGGTTAAACCACGAGCAGCTTCCATGCTAGCAGCAGCACGAACTAAACGACCGTTAACTGCTTGTAATTCGGTGTTGCTTAAAAAACGTCCTTGGGTATCAGCAGCAGCAATAGCTTCGGTAATTGGTGTTTTCATTGTTGAAAATCTCCTAGATTGTTAGTGGCTTGTTTTCAGAAGAATAAGCTCTGTTTAGGTTCTGAGCTATTTGTAATGAATTATTAGGCAACAGCAGCCGCAGCGCGGTCAAAGTAGCTTGCTAATTCAGAAACTAACTGGCTACAGTCACCTTTGGTGATACCGTTAGGATCGTTAACGATAGCGATCGCAGCTTCTTTCATTTTGCCAACACCAACTGCTACGGAAGCACCAGGAGTACCTAAAGCTTGGTATGTTTCACGCAAACCGTTTAAGCAACGGTCATCAAGCACACTAGCATCACCAGCAATTGCTGCATAGGTTACATAGCGTAAGATGATTTCCATGTCGCGGAGACAAGCAGCCATGCGACGGTTGGTGTAAGCGTTTCCGCCAGGAGCGATTAAGTTGGGCTGTTCTTCAAACAAAGAACGAGCAGCGTTAGTAACAATTGCGGAAGCGTTGCTTGTGATGCGGTTAACAACATCTAAACGCTTACTACCGGAAGCTACAACTGCTGCTAAAGCATCTAGTTGTTCGGTGCTGAGGAATTCGCCTCTAGCGTCGGCTTGGGAAACAACCTTGGAAAATACATCTAATGTCATGGACTCTAATCTCCTAAATTACTTAGTTGAGAGATGTCTAAATTAAAACTAATTTGTATGGTTCACAACTGAGGTTGAATTAAAGCGTTTCTCTGTTTGCTTTCTCATCTCCTTGTTCCTAGTAGTTTCGATAGAACTAGAAATTATGAGAGGCTTTGTTAACTTTATGAGAAACCGGCAAACTTGGTGAATTGCCCGCTTTCTTCAAGTTTCTTCTGTTGTTTGACCCCTACAGTTTATGTTTATACAATGCCATAGAGCCTTTATTTGTTACAAATTATGAAAAAATAAGATATTCCGATAACAAAAGCCTCAAAACCTTTACATATAAGGAGTGCAACTGAGGAAAATAGGATATTTTCTTTACATAACTTTACATTGGTCGAAAACAATCGCAATCTTTGACTAGTTCATATTTTTTTTATATTCCCGGAAACTCTTATGATTAATAGGTTATAGCTTTTTTGAAAATATATGGTTTTACTTAATTTTGTTAAGTAGTGTAAATTTTACATTTCTAAATATTTTCCAAAATTCCCGTTTTTGTCCTCCTGGGGGGGATATTAATTTCCCGTCTAGAGAGATGCACAATTTGAGCAAAAATCTCTATTTATTTACAAAAATTTAATCCACAGCAGGATTGACAGTTATCTACGAGAAATACCGCTACGACGGCGCAGGACTTCCAGTAAAGTGGTAAAGCTGGGGGGAGGGGGTGCTGTAACTTGGACTAAATTCCCAGACAGGGGATGTTGTAGCTGGAGTTTCCAAGCGTGTAATGCTTGGCCTGGCAAATTTACACCGACGGAACGACCAGAACCATAAACGGGATCACCAACAATAGGATGACCCATTTTTGCACTATGAACTCGAATTTGATGGGTGCGTCCTGTTTCTAATTGGAAGTGGATTAATGTATAATTAGCAAGACGTTCTTGTACTTGCCAGTGAGTAACCGCAGTTCGTCCGCCATCTTCTACGGAAACAATAGCCATTTTTTTGCGGTCTTGAGGGTTGCGACCAATGGGTAAGTCTATACTTCCGGTTTCGGTTTTGGGAACACCGTAAACTAAACCTAGATATTCTCTACGGGCTGTTTTTGCTTGTAGTTGCGCCTGTAGGTGTTGATAGGCTAGGTCTGTTTTAGCAATAGCGATCGCTCCGGTTGTATCTTTGTCTAAACGGTGAACTATACCTGGACGCTGAACACCACCAATTCCTGGTAAATTGGGACAGTGTGCCAATATAGCATTGACTAAAGTTCCATCAGGATGGCCGGGTGCGGGGTGGACTACTAAACCGGCGGGTTTATTGAGAATAATTAACTCGTCGTCTTCGTAAAGAATATCAAGGGGAATATCTGCTGCTTGTATTTGCAGGGGTTGAATAGCAGGAATTTCTAGGGTAATGCGATCGCCTGTTTTGAGATGAATTTTCTTAGATATGCAAACTTGGGCATTAATTTGTACATGACCCTGTTCTATTAATTGCTGAATGCGGGAACGAGATAACTCTGATAACTCTTGGGATAAATAACGATCTAGGCGATCACTATTTTCCGTTACTGAAATATAAATTACGGACACAATTGGAGATGAAGTGATGTAAAAGACAGAATATCAAAAATTAGAGCTGTTGTGGTCAAACCTGCCTACTTCATTTTTTCATTTTAGGTTTAAGATACTTTTTTATTTACCAAGAAAATATATAGTAACCTAAAAAGGAGAATTTAGGAGTTAGAAAAAATATCAAATCTGAAATTAGTAAAATTGTTACATGATTTCTTGCCAAATATTAAACCTCAGTATAGATGCCCGACTTGTAAAATCAATATTATATTCGTCAACAACTTTTAAAACAAGCTCTTGTCATCTTACCTAAACCCCTACTTAATTAAATGATTATGAAAGATAACTTCGATCCTCAATCTCCAAAACTGAATACAGTTCCTATTAGCAGATATAGATTTTTTCAACAGTTACAACCAATTAATTTATTAAAAAAGATTACTCATAATTCATTTACTGGGTATTTACAGGTATTTAGTGAGTCTAGTGCTTGGTCAATATATATGGATCGAGGCAAACTCATATATGCTGGTTACTCAGAGAAAATGTTTGAACCTCTTTACCGCAACTTAAAACAGTTAAGTAAACATATTTCTACACTTCCTAGAGGTATTAATGAACAAGTCAGGATGATTTTTGAAAAAAATATTGAAAATCAGTCTATACCAAATCCAGATTATTTAGCTATTTGTTGGTTAGTTAATCAACAATATATTAGTCACTCGCAAGCTGCTATATTAATTGAGCATTTAGCATTAGAAGTTTTAGGATCATTACTAGATTTAAAATATGGTAGTTATGAATTAATACCCCATAGTTTTTTAGATAATTTACCCAAATTTTGCCATTTAAGTTTAAAAACTTTAGTAGAACAATGTCAAACAGGGGTAAAAGTTAATTTTCAGGATTTCGATTTCGCAACTGATAATCAGACACAAACAGGACAAAAATATCAACAACTATTAGATACAAGTAATTATCAAAATAATATTCAGCCAGAGCAATATTTTCCATCTCCACAAAAAAAGAAATGCAGTATTTTTTGTATAGATAATGATCGAACCATCTTAAATGATATCACCGATTTTTTAGATGATCAAATATTTGATGTCATTAATTTTACTAATTCTTCCCAAGCTTTAATGGAAATTTTGCGAGTACAACCTGATATTATATTATTGAATATCGAAATGCCGAGTTTAGATGGCTATGAAGTTTGTGGTTTATTACGCAAACATATCAGTTATCAACACATTCCCGTAATTTTGATGACAGAAAGAATGGGATTGAGAGATAGAGCTAAAGCTAAATTTGTTAAAGCGAATGGTTATTTAGAAAAACCTTTTTCCCAAGGAGATTTACTAAAAATTATTTTCCATCATATTGTGTAAAAATCTAGCTATAAAGATCCCCGACTTCTGTAATCAATTTATCATTTATGGAGACAATCAATAAAAAAAGTCGGGGATCTGGGTATGAACAATTTCTATAGCTCAATACTTGTGAAAATATCTGCGTTTAATTCTTACTTATTATGATTTTTGAATTTTTCCAATTGCTTTAATTATACCATCAATTACCACCGAAACACAAGGAACAGCGATCGCATTACCAGTTAATTTCCGCATGGTTTGATAACTTCCCACTATTTGATAAGATTCAGGAAACCCTTGCAATCTTAACATTTCCCTTTCAGTTAATCTTCTTTCTCCATTGACTAATAAATAATTATAAGATGCTCCTGCTCTCAATGCACAGGAATAAGGATGTATACTAATATTACCAGATTTATTTTCATGCCAGATTGTTAGTTGATCATATTTTTGATGAGATATAACCTTCTGTAACCGATTTTCTCTGATTTTTTCCGAAGCATAATAAAAGCCAGAAACAGAGTTTTCTAATATTGCTGATAAAGGTTGCATGGGCATTTTTGCCAATGGCCAATGAAAGTTATGATAATGGTTTTGATTTTTAAATCCAACAATGAAAATTCTTTCTCGTTTTTGGGGTAATCCAAAATTAAGAGCATTTAAAATTTGATAATCTGGATAATATCCTAACTCCTTTAATGTTTGAAGAATGATTTTGAGGGTTTTTCCTTGTTGATGTCCTTTTAATTGCTTCACATTTTCTAATATAAAAGCCGTAGGTTGTTTATTTTTAATAATTCTGGCAATATCAAAAAATAATGTTCCTCTAGTATCTTCAAACCCTTTTAATTCTCCACAAATACTAAAAGGTTGACAAGGAAACCCGCCTAATAATATATCATGATCAGGAATATCATTTTCATCAATTTTTGTAATATCTCCTGTAGGTGTTTCACCAAAATTAGCTGTATATATTTTTTGAGCATCTATATCAATATCACTAGAAAAAACACATTCAGATAGAATTTTATATTGATGAGTTATGTTTTCAATTGCTAATCTAAAGCCACCTGTACCACTAAATAAATCTATGAATTTGAGCATTTTTTTGAGATTAAGGATTTAATGTAAGTATTCAGCCATAGCACTTGTTGATACCCAGATCCCCGACTTCTTTTATTTATTATCTCCATAAATGATAAATTGATCTCAGAAGTCGGGGATCTTCAAATTGTGGTTCTACCGTACTTGTTATGCTAAATTACCAGTCT
>NZ_PGEM01000145.1 GCF_002934005.1 Cuspidothrix issatschenkoi CHARLIE-1
ACTTACGGCGAATAGTTAAATCACATCTTCCCCAGGTTATACTAAGGTCAAATGGTGTCAGGAGCAAGTTTATGAAGCATCTTAACTATTGGGTTGGGGCGATCGCCGTTGCATCTGTTGTCAATTTATTTGTTAACTCCCAACCTGCACAAGCTCAAGTAGCTTATGGTAGCTATGTTGGTATTGGTCCGAGTCTGGGATTTAGTGATGGTACTCAACTGGGTGGAGTTCTGGCTGTTCGTTACAAGTTGCTAGAAACACCTATTTCTTTCCGCGCTCAAGCCTTAATTAGTCAAGGAATAGCAGTAGTCCCAACTGTATCCTATGATTTCCCTCTCAATTGGCAAACTGATGCCTATTTAGGTGCCGGGTTAGTCTTAACTAGCGGTGATGCAGCTTCTCCCGTGGGGAATAAAATCAGTTTTGCCTTACAACCAGGGATAGATTACGTAATTCCCAATAGTAATACTGTCATTTTTGGTAATGCTATCATTGCTTTTGATGCTTACCGTAATACTGGTGGTACAGCCGTATCAGTTCAAGGAGGGGTGGGTTTAAGATTTTAATGACATGGGTAATGGATAACTGGGGCTAAATCACCACTGAGCAGTGACTAATCACTAATGACCAATCTGTATATCAAGACGTTATTAAATCGGAAAAAGGTAGAGTTTTACCTCACAGACCTAGAAACTACAGTCGGTAAAGTAATTAATTTCACTATTGCTTTATTGGTTTTAGTTTCTTCGGGAATTTTTGTAGCGGAAACATATAATATTCCCGAAGATGCCCGTTTAGAATTAAGAACATTAGATACTTGTATATTAGTTATTTTTGCTGTGGAATATTTGCTGAGGTTATGGAGTGCGGAAAACAAAATTAAGTATTTTCTCAGCCTCTATGCCCTTATTGACTTGATGGCGATTTTACCATATTTAATAGGTATTGTAGATATTAGTTTTATCAGGTTATTACGTTGGTTTCGGATTTTACGCTTACTCAGATTTATTGATAAAAAATTTCTAATTGGGAGTATCAGCAATGAAGATGGTATAATTTTCACTAGGATATTAGTAACTTTATTTTCAATAATTTTTATTTTTTCGGGTTTAATTTATCAAGTTGAGCATCCAGTTAATCCCAACAGTTTTAATACTTTCTTAGATGCTTTTTATTTTTCAGTTGTAACGATGACAACGGTGGGATTTGGTGATGTCATCCCCATTTCTGAATTAGGCCGCTTACTCACAGTATTAATGATTTTAACAGGAGTGGCTCTGATTCCTTGGCAAATTGGGGATTTAATTCGCCGGTTAGTCAAAACTGCTAATCAGATGGAATCTACTTGTCAAGGCTGCGGTTTAGCTTTTCATGATGCGGATGCAGGTTTTTGTAAAAGATGCGGTAAACAATTATAGTAAGTTAAATCAATTGGACAAAATTCGTATTTATCATCTAACTTTTTGTGGACTTTTTTTGAACTGATGGATTCATGAGACTTTTAATTTTTATTCTAACTCTAAAATGTTAATATATAAGTAACCTAGTTAAGCCTCAGTTAAACACCATGACTAATATTAATATTACTCTACCTGAATCACTGCAAGGTTTTATTGATCAACAAATTGCTGAAGGTGGTTATAATTCAGCAAGTGAATATTTACAACAGTTAATTATTCAAGAAGCAAGACGGAAAAGTAAAGGAAGTTTAGAGAGGTTGCTGATAAGTGAGGAAGAAATTGAAACTACTTTAGATAAATTAGCTGATGATTTTGCAGCGTGTGTTGGTGTAAATGAGCCTATTTTGTCTGATTACGCTGTTAGTCGTGAAAGTATTTATGAAGATCATTATTAAAAATAGAAAATGGAATATTTAGTAGATACCAATATTTTATTACGTCTTGTACAACGAAATGATCCATTAAATCCTGTGATTAGAAATGTAGTCAGAAAACTAAGAAATAACGGGAATATATTGTTAATTACTCCCCAAAATTGTGCGGAGTTTTGGAATGTTGTTACAAGGCCAGCTACAAAAAACGGATTTGGTTTAACACCCAAAGATGCAGATAGACAGTTAAGATTAATTGAGCGGATTTTCCCCTTATTATCTGATATACCTCCAGTTTACCCAGAGTGGCGTAGATTAGTTGTGAAATTTGGTGTATCCGGTGTTCAGGTACATGATGCGCGTCTTGCTGCCACAATGAAGGCTAATAATATAACGTATATTCTAACATTTAATACAGGTGATTTTATCCGTTATACCTCTGAGGGAATTATAGCTATTAATCCAAATACAGTGTAAAGAGCGATCATTCTCAATTTTATAACCAATAGCGATTTTTACGGAACACTATGCGATCGCTCTTTTTATTTCCTTTGCGGTATTTATCCAACACACCACGCAAACGTTAAAAAACATTTCACTATATTGTCAAGATACAACACTATAAGGATAATTAACTAAGCATGGTTATGTGTTGCAATATAAAATAATATACAATTTTATAAGTAGTGCTTTGCAAGCAATTAATCGCTTTTTAGAAGCTGAACATATTTACATCGAAAAAACAGATATTGAAATAGAAAAACAAAGCCAAATTGCTGATGAATATTTATTAACTTTATCTTTAGCTTATATAGCTGAAGCACGTTGTTATTTGGAGATAGAAGAACATGAAACGGCAATTCTTAGATTTCAAGAAGGAGCAAAAGTTATTCGTTTACGTATTCAGAAATATGTTGATCTTCTACTTACATCTAATCCAAATGTTTATTATTCCTTCTCAACCTTTAGAATTACCTGGTTAAAACTGTATTTCCATGATAGGTAGAAATAGATTCACCAGTAATTAAAGAATAAAGAACATCAGGATCTAAATCTGCTCCATTATCCCAATAAATTGTACCCCATTCGGGGTTAACTTTCACAGTTTTAAAAAATGCTAAATCTTGTAAAGGTTGAAAAACTCCAGTAAATTCAATTAACTTACTAACATCAACAATACCTTCTTTTCCATCTTCAAATTTCAGATATAGTTGATAGTTATCTTGAGGAATGACTTCTATAATATCTTGGAGCATAATTTATTCCAATGGTTCGATTTTCTCTAAAGAATTATGGTTCTACCGTACTTGTTATGCTAAATTACCAGTCTGAAAGAGGGAACAGAGAAAGCCTTCCGCAGTTTTTTGAGATTGATTTTGCATACTATGTACTGAAGAACCAGAATTATTTTGTCTAGCCAAGTTCCAGTTTCTGAGAAGTTCTGATTTGTGCATTGCTGCCCATTCAATTACTAAACCTAAAACTCTAGGACTCAGTTTACCTTCTAAAATTGATAATGTTTCTATATCAATAATTGCCTTTTGTTGATTATAACGGACGTGAAAATGTGGTGGAGGATGATCATTATAATACATAGTAATAATAATTCCTAAAAAACGGCAAACTTCCGGCATTCCATCACCTGATCATATTTTCTTGTTTCATCATATTCTAACATATTCTCTTCCTCTGTGTCCTCTGCGCCTCTGCGGTTCCTTATTTCATAAAAAAAGGACGAACCCCAAAAGATCCGTCCTTAAAATTAAAATTGCCGAAGAAAACCCAAAACTTTAAATTCTCAAAGATCCCCGACTTCTTATTGAAAACAATCAATAAATTATCATCAATTTTCAGAAGTCGGGGACCTGGTTTCTAAACCTGTGCTTCCTCTCTTACCAACTTATCCCAACCCAAATCCTTCAAATTATTATTCCTTCTTAAAGGACGAGTTACCAACTCCAAAACATCACGCGCATTACCAAAACCGTGAATCTGTGCAAACGTAAACTCCACAGACCACTTAGTATTAATACCCCGTGCTTCTAATGGGTTAGCATGAGCCATGCCAGTAATTACTAAATCTGGCTTCAACTCATAAATACGTTGCACTTGATTGTAATTATCGGGCTTCTCTACAATCGTTGGTAAAGGTGAACCCATTTCCTGACAAGTCTTTTCTAACAAAGCTAACTCAGCAGCTTGATAGCGTTTATCCATGTAAGGAATACCGATTTCTTGAACAGTCATTCCACAACGAACTAAGAACCGCGCTAGGGAAATTTCTAATAAATTATCGCCCATGAAAAACACAGATTTACCGCGAATTAATTTCACGTAATCTTCTAAATTTTCCCAAATCTGCGCTTCTCTTTCATCTAAACCTTTGGGTGTAATTCCCAAAACAGAACAGATTTTTTCTACCCATGCGCGTGTACCGTCGGGACCAATAGGAAATGGTGCGCCAATTAATTTACATTTGCGCCGACGCATTAAAGTTGTAGCAGTACGACTGAGGAAAGGATTCACACCAGCAACATAATATCCTTCTTCAATTACTGGTAATTCGGTAAATCTTTTTGCAGGTAGCCAACCAGAAACTTTAACACCTTGTTTCTTCAATTCTAAGGTTAATTGGGTGACAACTGGATCAGGTAATGAACCGAATAAAACCAAAGGTGTATGCTCTACATACTCTGATTCATCTTGAGTGATGTCTTCTTTTTTCTTACCGAAATTCATCAGCTTCTGAATGGCGTTACGCTCGCCTTTTTCAGTTTCCGATACAGGAGCTTTTTCAGGACAACGATTAGCCATTGCAGCTAACACAGTATCCTCTCCTTGAGTAAATGCGTAATCTAGACCGTTAGCACGAGCGACAACAATAGGAATTCCTAAATCCGCTTCTAACTTGGGAGCTAAACCTTCTAAGTCAGTTTTAATAATTTCAGTGGTACAAGTCCCAATCCAAACAATTACACTAGGATTGCGATCGCGTTTAATTTGCTCACACAATCTTTTTAATTCTTCATAATCATTTAATTGAGCAGAAATATCACCTTCTTCTAACTCAGCCATTGCATAGCGGGGTTCAGCAAAAATCATCACACCCATAGCATTTTGCAGAAAATAACCGCAGGTTTTTGTGCCAATAACTAAAAAGAAACTATCTTCAATTTTTTGATATAACCAAGCGACACAACTAATCGGACAAAAGGTGTGATAATTCCCAGTTTCACATTCAAAATTTAAAGCTGGTGGTTCTTGGGCAACGGTCATATTCATATTCTCCCATAAGTTTTTAAACCTGGTAAAGCAGATAATTGGTGATTGGTGATTGGGTTATTTATTTCCCCCTGCTTTCTTCCCTATCACCTGTCACCCGTCACCTAAATTCTGCTTTACAATTAATTGTTAGGGAAGAGACGAGCCATTTCTGATTCATTAAAAACCTCAGATGGCAGTTCTTCCATATTGTCTTCACCATTAAGCAAAGATGTTTCATCACCCCAGATATCAGAAACTACATCATCAAAACCATTTTCTTCAGATGTGTTCAGTTCATTAAAGGAATTGTCTTCAGAGAGATTCAGTCCGGTAAAAGCATCATCATCATCTCCTAAAGAGAGAGAGTTGAATCTCCCATTATCGCTTTCATCAGTTAAAGAAATGGCGTTAAAAGAGACTTCACCAAAGTCAGCTATTCCGTTCGAATCATCGGTAATATCTTCCTGGGCTAAAGACATATTACCGAAGTCATCATCACTGGCTGCACCCCAATCGGTTTGGGGTTTTTCTGCTACCACTTGATGGACCGCGCTAGTCTGGGTGGGTAAAGACTGCTCCTCAACTTGAGGAATAGCTTCGGCAACCGGCGGACGCAAGTACGTCTCAGGGTCGGTTATGGGACTAAGACGATTACCCAGGGCAATATCTGGGTCAAAATGTAAATCCAGAACTTCAATCAAAGTATCCGCATCTGGATTCAGTTTGGCAAAAGGGAACATTAGCTGGGCTAATTTTGGCTCTAGAGCATTCACAACTCCCAGGATGAGGTAAGAAGAGGGACGCTTGCCACCATCGGGGGTATAAACTGATTCAATGGTCATCTGGAGCATGATCCATTCCCGGTTGGCTTGGAAGAATTGCAACCACTTTTGTTTGATTGAATCGGTAAAACTATCAAAGAAAGCCATATTCCCATCCTGAGAAATAAATTGTTTTATACAATCATCAAGTCTAATTCCTCCTCCGCATTTGTGGCTTGTACTTTTACTGGATTGAGATAAAAATCTGACAATAGAGAAAAAAGTTCACGATCTGGGGCATCGTTAGGAACGACACCTTCCGGCCGGGCAAGAATTTGATCGGCAATATTTAGGTAATAGTCGCAAACGTAGTTCAGAGAAGTATCTGACTCTGCCATTTCAAACAAGGTTTTGCCTTTGACGCGGGAAACCCGGATATCTTCAATCAAAGGTAATACCTCTAAAACTGGCATAGGTACGGCTTCTATATATTTCTCAATTAAGTCTCGCTTGGATGTACGATTACCGATTAATCCCGCTAGACGTAAGGGGTGAGTCCGGGCTTTTTCACGGACAGAAGCGGCGATCCGGTTAGCAGCAAATAGGGCATCAAAGCCATTATCTGTAACAATTAGACAATAATCTGCATAATTTAACGGTGCAGCAAAGCCACCACAGACAACATCACCAAGAACGTCAAATAAAATTACATCGTACTCATCAAAAGCATTAAGTTCTTTTAATAATTTGACTGTTTCCCCCACTACGTAACCACCACAACCAGCACCGGCTGGTGGTCCACCTGCTTCCACACAATCTACACCGCCATAACCTTTGTAAATTACATCCTCTGGCCAAACGTCTTCGTAGTGGTAGTCCTTTTCCTGCAAGGTGTCAATAATGGTGGGAATCAAAAACCCGGTCAGAGTAAATGTGCTGTCATGTTTGGGATCGCAGCCGATTTGTAAAACCTTTTTACCGCGTTTAGCTAGAGCTACAGATATATTACAACTTGTTGTAGATTTGCCGATTCCGCCTTTTCCATAAACTGCTAGTTTCACGGTTATGCCTCTCTTATAGTTTTTTGACTAACTCTGATCTCAAACATTCATCGGGGATGTGTGAGGTCTGTGATTGCCATTATTGTGCAAATCCCTTGGAAAGAAAAGAGGGTGAGAATTTGTAATAAGCTGATATATGGCGTTTTTGAGATTTAAAATATGTTTTTTAAATTAATAACCCCTAAATTAGACTCAAAACTACTATAAATACAATTTTTAAATTTTTTATGATTTATTTTTTATAAAAATAGTTACAAAAGACAAAAAAGTATATATAGATAAAAATCTATTAATTCAATAGTTTAGCCTGATTCTCATGCACAGGGACGATATTACAGGTATTTGCGGTGTGTGCAACAAGAAAACCATTGTCAGCAATAGGTTATCAATTACGGTTAAAAGTGGGGATCACAGCAATGAGGGGTTTTGATGGGGGATGAAAATTATGAGTGCAGAAATTTTATGAGCGATCGCACCCCTCGTAGTTAGTCTGACTCCTGGATTAGTAAATATTTATTAAATTAGTAAATATCTGATATAAAACTTAACATGGAACAGTTATCAGTCAACTGTCAACCTTCACTAATTACCAATGACTAAAAAACAAAAATTTCCTTATTTACTAGGTTCTAAATGGACTGCACAACAAAAAGTTGATGGTTGGCGACATTTTCAAGTTGTTAATCGCAAAAATCAGGGTAAATGGGTTTATGCAGAACTTGTATCTGCTTGTGATCCCAGTGTACGTTTTTGGTTGAATGCAAAATTATTACAAGATAGTTCTCAATGGCAAGCTGGATGGCAAACTTTACAAGAAATTAACCACCGGAACGACTTAGGTATAGATGTAGGGGTTTAGGAATGCTAAACCTTTATAGTGCGTATAATATAGGAAATAATCAAAAAATTGTTTTTTATAGTATGTGATCAATTTATCATTTATGGACACAATCAATGAAGGAAGTCGGGGATCTGGGTGTTAAAGATTTCCATAGCTGAATGCTTACAAAATTTGATTTATCGAAATATCAAATAATTATGCCAAAGTAAGAATTACACAAACAACGACAAAAATTGCTGGTCCTGCATTTAGAGACAATATATTATTAGCTACAAATACTCTAAGAAAATCTAATGGTCAATGGAAAATAATTTCAACAACAGTAGATGATATTAAATATCTAAATTAGTTGGGTAGGGTGGGTTAAAAAAACAAACAAGTGTTATATTATGCGTATAATATAAATTATCTTTTTCCTTTAAACAAAAAATCACTATTTTATCATGATTATCGAAGGGAAAATAACAATAAACATCCGCTTTGTACCATTTCTTGAATGTTCAACGGCCAATATTAGCGATCGCACAACAAAATAATTCCAAGTAGACTTACACGTATTATATTTTATACATTATTTGCAATTTAAACTAGCAATTATTCAATCAATATGCAGAATTTAACCTCCAGATGTCCTTATGAATGGTATCATTCGAGTATTATAAAAAGTAAAGGGCAATTTTACTATGACCAAAGCACCTGTTGCTCCTGTGGTGCTAGTCATTCTAGATGGATGGGGCTACTGTGAGGAAACGCGAGGAAACGCTATTACCGCCGCCAAAACTCCCATTATGGACAGTTTATGGGCGGCCTATCCCCACACCCTCATTCGCACATCAGGAAAAGCCGTAGGGTTGCCAGATGGACAAATGGGCAATTCGGAAGTTGGCCATTTGAACATTGGCGCTGGTCGAGTCGTACCCCAAGAACTGGTACGGATCTCAGATGCTGTAGAAGACGGTTCTTTAGCCGCAAACCCAGCCCTTGTCAAAATTTGCCAAGAAGTGCGTTCTGCTAATGGCAAGTTACATCTAGTGGGGCTTTGTTCTGATGGCGGGGTACATTCCCATATTACCCATCTATTTGGACTACTTGACTTAGCAAAGGAACAGCAACTTTCACAAGTTTGTATTCACGCCATTACCGATGGACGTGACACTCCGCCCACGGATGCTATCAGAGTCATTCAGCAACTAGAAGACTATATAGATCACATTGCTATAGGTGAGATCACTACTATCAGCGGTCGTTATTACGCAATGGATCGTGATAATCGTTGGGATAGAGTTCAACGCACCTACGATGTGATGACAAAGGATGGTGCGGGAAATGGACTCACTGCTGTAGGGACATTGCAAGCATCCTACGCTGAAGGTGTGACTGATGAGTTTCTTCTCCCAGTTCGCCTGAAACCTGGTACGGTAGAATCCGGAGATGGGGTGATATTTTTTAATTTCCGCCCCGACCGTGCTAGAGAACTAACTCAAGCTTTTGTTAGTAAGACTTTCAAGGGTTTTGAAAGACAGCAAATTAAGCCGCTTTCTTTTGTAACCTTTACCCAGTATGGTCCAGAATTACCTGTTTCTGTGGCTTTTGCACCGCAAAATCTGAGTAATATTCTGGGAGAAGTGATCGCTAATCGTGGCTTAAAGCAGTTTAGAACAGCCGAAACCGAAAAATACGCTCATGTCACTTATTTCTTCAATGGAGGACTAGAAGAACCTTGTGAGGGAGAAGATCGGGAATTAGTCAGTAGTCCTATGGTAGCGACTTATGACAAAGTCCCGGCGATGTCAGCCCAAGCTGTGACAGATGTGGCGATCGCTGCTATTAAAAAGGGTATCTATTCTCTAGTTGTGATGAACTATGCTAACCCAGATATGGTAGGGCATACGGGAAAAATTCCTGCTACAGTCACAGCTATTGAAGCTGTAGATAGCTGTTTAGGTCGTCTCATTGACGCTATTGGTAAAGCAGGTGGCACAGCAATTATTACTGCTGACCACGGCAATGCTGAGTATATGCTAGATGAGGGTGGTAATCCTTGGACGGCGCACACTACTAACCCAGTTCCTTTAATTTTGGTAGAAGGCGAAAAAGCTAAAATCCCTGGATATGGAACAAATGTGGAATTAAGAAATGATGGCAAATTAGCCGATATTGCCCCAACCATTCTGGATATTTTACAAATATCCCAACCCCAAGAAATGACAGGGCGATCATTACTTAAACCAGCAGCCTATGATTTACAACTAACTCGTACTCCTGTACAAGCAGGTTTGTAAAACGTAAGGATTCAGGAGTTCAGGAGTTCAGGAGTATGGCTAACGCCACGCTACGCTATCAGAATGAAACATGAAGAACATTTTTATTTTCTCTTACCTGTTTCCTCTTCCCTGTTCCCTGAATCATGGTTAAACTCCTACAGGATTGATGACAAAAATTCATCCATTTTCTAACTTGTTATAAACGACATTTCTAATATGACAATTACTAACATCGTCCAAGGTATTTGGGCTTTTTCTGCTCTTAGTTTGATTGTTCTCGTATTGTTACATAGTCCTAAAGGTGACGGAATTGGTGCTATTGGTGGACAAGCACAATTATTTAGCAGCACCAAAAGCGCGGAAAATACTTTAAATCGAGTTACTTGGGCTTTAGTAGTAGTTTTTCTAGGGTTAACTGTGGTTTTAAGTGCTAATTGGTTGCCCAAATGATACTCCCCTTTTTATACAGGTTGATTACCGTTCCTGTTAGGATGATTGTATCAAAGAATGACTAAGGCACTTACGCGCCTCAACGAGCTTTCATAATTGCAAATAAAAATGGGGAAAATCACCCAAAATAAACGACTTTGGCGACAGCTGATAGTTCGACACTTTGACAAGCTCAGTGCATCGCTTCCCTCACTACAAGTAGCAGTTCTGACTTTAGTAATAAGTACAGGACTGCTAGTTATTCTTGCGAATTTTCCAGTTAATGCTATTTTCAGGGAACAGGAAAGAAATATTCAATTATCTAATTCTCTACCTGTTGTCCAAAAACCCCATCCTTTACCAACAACTCTGAAACAATGGCAAGATAAAACAAATAGTGGTGATTATTTTGATCAAATTAAATCTACAAAAGTTGGTTATTTAATTTGGTCAACTTTTCCAGTAAAAGTGAAAGTGGAAACACCAACAGGTATTAATGAAAAACAATCGCAAGTATGGGTTAATAGTATTTTACAAGCAATTCAAGAATGGAGTATTTATTTACCTTTACAGGTGGTACAAAAATCAGATATTGCTGATATTACAATTATTCGCAAAGCCCCACCTTTACAAATAGAACCTAATAGTAAAATACTTCGTGCGCGTTCGGCTTTAACTACTTATAATTTATATACTAAAAATGATATTTTATACCACAGTTTTACAATTCTGTTGAGTCCTAGTCAAACTGGTGATTATGTATTATCAGCAGCACGTCATGAACTTGGCCATGCCTTGGGAATTTGGGGTCATAGTCTTCTACAAACTGATACTATGTATTTTTCCCAAGTTCGCAAACCGCCATTTATTTCTCTTCGAGATATGAATACTTTGAAGAAGGTTTATCAACAGTCTACAAGTCTGGGTTGGTCGGTTGTGGGTATTGACACTCCCCCGTCTAAAGATGCGGGAATTCTACCAGCCTCACCGTTAGACGACAGGTTAACACCAATCGCCCAAGAGGGCAAATCTCCTGTAGCGTAATTTCACCTATGCCTTACGTTACTTAATCCTAATGTCAGGATGTTAATACTGGCGTTAATATCCTTTCAGATAGCGGCTTTTTAACTTTATGACCACCCTTCGGCAAGCTCAGGACATCGCAATTAAAACATTCTTGGCTCGTGCCGTTGGGATTTACAGCTATCACTTTCAAACCAGCGTTTATGCCTTCGGCACGCTACGCGAACGGCTTTGTTTAAAAGTATGGTGATGGATTGTCCCCAACCAGCATCATTAACACTTTTAGCCAATCTTGTTCTAGTGAGTCCTTTTATATTCTTTCAACTATAAAACCGGATGCCTATACAGGTAAATTAGTTAATATCCCAATTAGTAGAACTACAAATCAACAAACTTCATATTCCCTAAGATGGATATGTGAAGTTTCTCCGGCTTATTTCCTATAAACTTCATTTATAATGCCGCTATCATCTTAAAATATTGTTAATTTCTGCCACACTCCCCACCTTCAATTTACAAATTACCCTCAAACTATTATGTCTATAGGCTACGTCGCACTGGTACTTCATGCACATCTCCCCTTCGTCCGTCACCCTGAAAGTGACTATGTGCTAGAAGAAGAATGGTTGTATGAAGCAATTACTGAAACTTACATTCCCTTATTGAAAGTATTTGAAGGCTTAAAGCGAGATGGTATTGACTTTAAACTAACTATGAGTATGACACCCCCATTGGTGTCTATGCTGCGTGATCCTTTACTCCAAGAACGCTATGATGCTCATTTATCACAGCTAGAAGAACTTATAGAACTAGAAATAGAGCGTAATGTCCACAATGGTCATCTTCGCTATTTAGCAGAACATTATGCTACAGAGTTTAATGAAGCGCGAGAGCTATGGGAACGTTATCACGGTGATTTAGTTACAGCATTTAAACAGTTTCAAGATAGTAATAACTTAGAAATTATTACCTGTGGCGCTACCCACGGCTACTTACCATTAATGAAAATGTATCCCCAAGCTGTGTGGGCGCAAATTCAGGTAGCTTGTGAACATTACGAGGAAACTTTTGGTAAAGCACCCAGAGGTATTTGGTTGCCAGAATGCGCCTACTATGAAGGTGTGGAACGAATGCTGGCAGATGCTGGTTTACGTTATTTCCTCACTGATGGCCATGGTATTTTATACGCCCGTCCCCGTCCCCGTTTTGGTAGCTATGCTCCCATTTTCACTGAACCTGGTGTGGCAGCATTTGGTCGAGATCACGAATCTTCCCAGCAAGTATGGTCTTCAGAGGTGGGTTATCCGGGTGCGGCGGAATATCGGGAATTTTATAAAGATTTGGGTTGGGAAGCTGAGTATGAATATATTAAGCCCTATATCATGCCCAATGGCCAGCGCAAAAATACCGGAATTAAGTATCATAAAATTACTGGTCGCGGCTTAGGTCTTTCCGATAAAGCCCTGTATGATCCTTATTGGGCAAGGGAAAAGACAGCAGAACATGCTGCTAACTTTATGTATAATCGTGAGCAGCAAGTTGGGCATTTACACGGTATCATGGGTCGGCCGCCAATTATTGTTTCTCCCTATGATGCGGAGTTATTTGGTCATTGGTGGTATGAGGGTCCCTGGTTCATTGATTACCTGTTCCGTAAATCATGGTATGACCAAAGAACTTATCAAATGACCCACTTAGCTGATTATTTACGGGCTAATCCGAATCAACAAGTATGTTGTCCGTCTCAATCGAGTTGGGGCTTTAAGGGTTTTCATGAATATTGGTTAAATGATACTAATGCTTGGATTTATCAGCATTTACATAAAGCTGCGGAACGGATGATTGAAATTTCCCAAATCGAAGTAGAAGACGAATTACAGGAAAAAGCACTCAACCAAGCTGCGCGAGAATTGCTGTTAGCACAATCTTCTGACTGGGCGTTTATTATGCGAACAGGAACAATGGTTCCCTATGCTGTGAGAAGAACGCGATCGCACTTAATGCGCTTCAATAAACTATATGAAGATGTGAAACTCGGTAAAGTTGATAGTGGTTGGTTGGAAAAAGTGGAATTAATGGATAATATTTTCCCCAATATTAATTATCGTGTTTATCGTCCAGCATTTTAATCAGGAAATGAGGGCATAACGAGGTAAAAAATATACCTAAAAAATAAAACCCCTAGAATTATAACTGGGGGTTATTTTTATCAAGGTTTGCACAAATACTTAACGGGTGACAAAGTGGTTAAACAGCTTGTTTCATATCAGTGTCCTCTAGGTTATAGTCACCAGTTTTACAATAGACATCTGGTGAAAAAGAATCTGAAACTCGTAATCTGTCTAGCTGAAAACCTAATTTCCGGAGAGGTCTAATTCAGTGGGGGACCCAGGGCGAATAGTTAAGCCGTCTTGACAAACACAGATCCAGCTTCAATCTTCGCCAAATAAGTCTTGAGCGGTTTTTTCGCCGGCTTTTGTTTTACCTTCCCATCACGAGCAAATTCCGCCCCATGACAAGGACAAACAAATTTATCTTGTTTTGATTTCCATCCCACAGTGCAACCTTCATGAGTACAAGTAGGATTAACAGCCATCAAATTTTTAGCCGCCTTTGAAGTACCCACCACCAAAACAGCACCAATTGGCGAATTTTCCACCAATAATTGCCCATTTTTATCTAACTCTTTCACTGTACCTACCTTTTGCCACCCCTTACTAGCATCATTAGAACTAGCATTAGCCGATATAGTACTTTCGCCAGAGCAAGCCGCAAGAGCCACAGGCAGAGAACTTGCTAAAAACCCCAAACCCACCCAATTAATAAACTCACGCCGTTTCATAACTGATTTCAAAAATTACTGTGTGATTTTTCATCTCCCAGTCTATGTTATTTACTCAACTGTTCCCCTACTTCTCTTCTAGATTTTCTAGATTCAGCATAATTATCCTGCCAAAACCCTAGCTTTTTCAGGCACAAAGACTAAAAACCAACCCATGAAAAAATTTTTTGTCAAAGTAGTTGACAAGGCAAAAAGGAATTGCTATATTAGTAAAGTGCCGAACAGAGAAAAACGACTGAAGGCAACTGAACCGAGAAAAAATAATACTTTGAAAGAAATAAATTAAACCAATCCTCGTCGTTAAGATAATTATAGAGGATTTCGGAATTTGAGATAATTTCGGATTCAAAAAGAGCAACAAACTCAAAATGGAGAG
>NZ_PGEM01000146.1 GCF_002934005.1 Cuspidothrix issatschenkoi CHARLIE-1
TTACGCAAAATACCTCGAAAGTAGGGGTAATTCATGAATTACCCCTACGTAAAAATCAGCTTTGCAGTTACATTTTGCGTAAGTCCTACAATTATCAGAGTACCCAATCCTGCCCAAATAGGATAAACTATACTTACCGGAATTGTTCTTAAAAAAAGGGTTAAAAACGTTAAAGAAAGTCCATAAAATACAAAAATGAAAATTGAGGGGATAATTTTCGTAAATTCTTCTGAGAGTTTCATACAAGTTCCGAAACTTCAAAAATAATTGCTGCGATTAGATAAAGCCAACTAATTAACATATAATTTTCCTATTTGATTGAGGGAAAGGGAACAGGAAATATACAACTGTTCTTGTTTTGATTATTTGCTCCTGAAATACTGACTCCTGTTTAATGAAATTTATCAGTATATAAATTTTAATTTTTAAATAAAAAAATTGCTGTTTTATCCGCTACTTGATAAAATCGCATTGCTACTGTTATACATTTAACAAATGTTGAAAATTTTTAACCGTTTCCGAAAATTGGCGATTATCAGCTTACTCTGCCTAATGCTAACCTGGTCATTACCTGTGCAAGCTGATACTAAAATTAGCCCCCAACTAGAACAACAAGTTTTAGAAATTATTCGCAAAAACCCAGAAGTAATTCTGGAATCTGTAGAGAAATACCAGCAAAAACAGCAGGAAAAACTACAACAATCACGGGAAGAATTCATCAATGATTTACAGTCTAAACCCAAAGCTATCATTGGCGATTCTCCCACGACTGGTGCAACAAAATCAAAAACTGTATTGATAGAATTTTCGGATTTTGAATGTCCTTATTGCGCTGAAGCACATCAAACACTCAAGGATTTATTAGCAAAATATCCGGATAAATTCACCTTAGTTTATAAACATTTCCCCCTCTTTCAAATCCATCAACAAGCATTACCAGCAGCCAAAGCAGCTTGGGCAGCTTATCAGCAAGGTAAGTTTTGGGAATATCATGATGCCTTGTTTACCAATCAAAAGAAATTGGGTGAGACTTTATATTTAGATACTGCTAAGAAACTAAATTTGAATCTCATTAAATTTAACTCTGACCGCGAATTAGCTAATAGTTTCATTCAAAAAGATTTAGAATTAGCCCGCAAATTAGGATTGGGTGGTACACCATCTTTTATTATGAGTAACGAGAATTTTGGGGGGCCTGTCAAGCTGACAGAAATCGAATACATATTACAGGGCAAACAATAATTTTAGAGTAACAGTCTCTTTTTATACCAGATTTGTCAACTTTGCCCATCAATCTGCATCTTTAGCTAGAGGTTGCACCGATTGATTAAATGTTCTAATTGCAATAAGTGTAAGGAGTAGTCTGATGAGAAGTGATGAGTATAGCTTTTCACTTCTCAATTCCTATTTTTAACCATCATCAGTTTATTAAAAAATAATCTTTACATTTGATAGCCAGAAAGATTACAACAGATAATAGGTAGTTATCTAAAAAATTACTACTGCAATAATTGTACAAGAAAACGAGGTTATGAATGCGTCACCTGGGATTTTTGGTATTATTACCTATTATACTGGCAACTACTTTTTCTGATCAATTACTAAGATTGGGAGAATCTACTGGTGAACTGATTACAAATAAAAATAATCAAACCTCATCAGGAAAAATAAGTTACCTCTCTACCTTAGAAAGACAAGTAATTGATGAAACTAATAAAGTTAGAACAAATCCTCAGTCATATCTACCCATTTTAGAAAATTATAAAAAGCGGTTTCAGGGAAATCGGGTCAAAATTTCCCATAATACCTATTTAATCACTCAAGAAGGGGTAAAACCGGTTGATGAAGCGATCGCTTTTTTAAAGTCTGTCTCTCCTGTGGGTGCATTACGTCCCTCGAAAGGAATGTCTTTAGGTGCGAGAGATCACGTTAAAGATCAAGGATCAAAGGGTGCAACAGGCCATGATGGCAGTGATGGTAGCAGTCCCAGCGGTCGTATTAATCGCTATGGTAAATGGCAAACTACCGCCGGCGAAAACATCAGTTATGGCCCAGATACCGCCCAAGATATTGTCATGCAATTAATTATTGATGATGGTGTACCATCCCGTGGACATCGGACAAATATTTTTAACCCAGCTTTTCGGGTGACTGGTGTTGCTTACGGTGCTCATAAATCCTACAGAACGATGTGCGTAATTACTTACGCTGGAGGTTATGTCGAAAGAGCAACCAAACCTAGTACCCCAGGACGGAATTAAAAATTAAAAAAAGCTGAATGATCAATCAAATCTAGGACTTACGCACGAAGTAATCAAAAA
>NZ_PGEM01000147.1 GCF_002934005.1 Cuspidothrix issatschenkoi CHARLIE-1
CTATATATTGAGGGGATACCTCCAAAGTTTATCTGATGCGGTAATTTCTACAGATATGCTTGGTCAAATTGTCACTATTAATGATGCGGCATTGGAATTATTAGGTTGTCCCGTGAGGAAGGCTAATAATAAAAACAATAAACTCCTATGGGAAAAAAATTTGATTGGTCGCCAAGTTTGGAATGTTGTACCAATTGAAAATTTGCAAATGCGTCTAGAAGATAGTTTGAAACATGGAGCTAAACATTATGTACCTGAACAAAGTTTAATAGTAGGTTTATATGAAAAATTAAATGATGAAACTTCACAGTTAATTTTAGCTGTGAGCGATCGCCAAAACCCCAATATGTTTATTCCCTGGAATCAATCTCTAACTTCTCAATCTGAATTACTCAGTACGGATATGGTACAGAAGTTAGAAAGAAGTATTAATTTAACTGTTAATCCCTTAACTAACCCTGAAGGTGGAGTCCGTGGTGGTTTAGTCGTGCTGGAAGATATCAGCCGAGAAAAACGGATGAAAAGTACCATGTACCGTTATCTTAATCCTCAAGTTGCCGAGCAGGTCATGGCTTTGGGACAAGATGTTTTAATGGTAGGTGAACGGAAAGATGTGACGATTTTGTTTTCTGATATTCGGGGTTATACAACTCTGACAGAAAATTTAGGTGCAGGAGAGGTGGTATCACTTCTAAATCAGTATTTTGAAACCATGGTAGAGTCGGTTTTTAATTATGAAGGGACTTTAGATAAATTTATTGGTGATGCTTTAATGGCGGTATTTGGTGCGCCTTTGCCACTGACAGAAAATCACGCTTGGTTGGCGGTAAAATCAGCCCTGGATATGCGGCAAAGATTAAAAGAATTTAATCAAAAACGGATTTTTCACTCCCAACCACAAATTCGCATTGGTATCGGTATTAGTTCTGGGGAAGTAGTGTCTGGAAATATTGGTTCTCAAAAACGTATGGATTATACAGTAATTGGGGATGGGGTGAATTTAAGCTCTCGTTTAGAGGGAGTGACAAAAGAATATGGTTGTGATATTATTATCAGTGAATTTACTTATAATTACTGTGCTGATAGGTTGTGGGTACGTCAGCTAGATAAAATTCGCGTTAAAGGTAAACATCAAGCTGTCAATATTTACGAATTAATCGGCGATTGCTCCACACCTCTAGATGCTAATACCCAGGAATTTTTGCATCATTATCATACTGGACGCAATGCCTATACATCAAGGAAATTTGGTCAAGCGATTACCTGTTTTGAAGCCGCCAGAGCCATTAAACCCACAGACCAAGCTGTTAATATCCACTTAGAACGCGCCTACAGATACAAACAAATACCACCGCCAAAGTCCTGGGATGGTGTGTGGACAATGATTACAAAGTAAGCAGCGGTTCGGCTTACTTCGACCCTTCGACTAGATCAGGGCATCGCCAGCTCAGTACAAGTCGCTCACCGACCGGGTGCAGGGGTGCAAGGGTGCAGGAGAAAAAACCATATAAATTTCTCTCCCTGTCAACCGTCAAACGTTACCTACCATATCTTTTCAACTTTCTCCAGAATCATTATTTTGAAAAGGTTCTTGACCTATTTTTAATTCTTTTTTGGAGTGTTTTAACTGTTTCCAAAGTAATTTAATTTGTTCATAAGCCTCTTCTGGTGAAATTTTACCACCAGTTTCTAAGTTACAAATATAACTAATTCTTTGGGCAAATTCCTGTAAATTTGCATTAAATACCAGATTTTCTGGTTTGACATGACCATAGTAGGGACCACGGGGATAGAGAAAATCTTCTTTACTGACTATTTTTTTCTCCATATACTTCACTAATCTATATATATTTTGCTGATAGCGCACCATGGCGAAAGCCATACATCGCTGTTTATTTCTTTTGTTTCTGATCGAAATAGATATTATAACTCAAACATTGACAAAAATAAGTAAAAACGATTTTTTATGTTTTTAGATATTACGCTGTAGCTTTTGGATAATTATAAACCTAATACTATTTATTTAAAATTAGTGATTAGGTTTAAAAATTAAACAACTTTACTACTACATACTAAAGTTAATTTTTGCAGTGAGTTAAGTTATAAAATTACAGCAGAATTTAGAATTTGTCTAATCTAAATTACTTACTGTTTGATAGGATAGCCTGACATTAATCTTGTTTTCGTTTTCAGTATGTAGTTGATTTACTTATCATCTGCTGTATCTTGCATTCCATGAGTAGACTATTAATATATTCTTTTTTGGAGTAGTTTGGCAAAATTTCCTGGTTGGACTAGATATATGGTAGTAGACAAGGAGATTATTGAACCCATAAATTACCATTTATTCATCTATATTTCTGTATCGTCACGCACTTAAATTGTTGGTTGAGACGAAAGAATAGAGAACAGGGAACATATTAGTTCAAAAAAGTATAATTTCAAACAAATAAATCAAGTCAACCTTAGCATTTATACATACAGGACTCCTATTTGAATTTTTAATAAGACTCAGTACACTTCACTAGTCTTCTTGCCTGTTCCCTGTTCCCTGTTCCCTGTTCCCTGCTATAAAATGGTAAAGCCGATTTAGTCCAAAATCTCCATTAACGAAAAATATTATCTACTACCATGTCTGTGAATTCTAAACTTTACGAAGGCAAGGCGAAAGTCTTGTATACAACGGAAGATCCCGATGTTTTATTAGCTGATTTCAAAGATGATGCGACAGCTTTTAATGCTCAGAAACGTGGCAGCATTGAGAATAAAGGTGTAATCAACTGTAGTATTTCCAGTCACCTGTTTCAACAATTAGCCAAAGAGGGGATTAAAAGCCATTTTATTGATAGTCCTGCCCCCCATCAAATGCGAGTAAAAGCGGTGAACATTATTCCCTTAGAAGTAGTCATCAGAAATATAGCTGCTGGGAGTCTATGTCAGCAAACTGGATTAGAACTAGGTACAATTTTGTCACAGCCTTTAGTAGAATTTTATTATAAAAATGATCACTTAGGCGATCCTCTATTGACACGCGATCGCCTATTTCTCCTAAAACTAGCTACAGAGGAACAAGTTCAACAAATTACCCATCTGGCATTGGAAATCAACAAATTTCTCCAACAGTTTTGGCAAAAATGCCAAATTACCCTAGTAGACTTTAAACTTGAATTTGGTGTGGACTCCCAACAACAAATACTGTTAGCCGATGAAATCAGTCCCGATACTTGCCGTTTATGGGATACAACCCAAGCAGATCCCAACCTGCGAATTTTGGATAAAGACCGTTTTCGTCGTGATCTGGGAAATGTGGAAAATGCCTATCAGGAAGTTCTACAAAGAGTATTAAAAATAGTAGAAGGGAAAAAATCGGGTAATTAACTTCTTTGATGACTAACGACTAAATAATTAATGGTGTGTGGTAGTGAAGAGAAATATGATTAAAACAAGTTTAACACCCGGATTAATGGCCATGGTAGCCATTACAGTTCCTTTAGCCAATTCTGTCAGAGCTAATGCCCAAGAAACTATATCTGTTGCCCCACAAACAACAGAAGTCTTAACAGGCGAAACAAATACCAATATCAGTCAGCCATCCGCCCTCCCACCTGTGGGAGTGGTTGTAGAATCAGAATCTAACAGATTTTCGCCCTTGATTAAAGTCTTAAACCAGAAAAAAGACAAAACAGCCTTATCTGTATCCTCTTCTGTAATTGTTCCCACTCTAGAGGAAACTCCAAAACGTCGGGTTAATCAACTTTCTGCCAGTGAATTGAACCTAGCCAGTATTAAAATTCCCAAACCAGCACCTATCTCCATGGGTAATAAGGTAGCTGTGGTCACGCCCAAATATCAAATATTCCCCATCACCGCCCAAGCAACTGAACCCAGTTCGGAAAGTCCCAATTCACCCGAACCTACACCCGCTATCAACCCCGAAACATCCCCTAATTCCGAAGCACCAGAAGCGCGAGTATTGGTTTCGGAAGTCGTAGTTAAATCAGACAAAGGAGAAAGCGTTTCCAATTTAGATGAAAAAGTTAACTTAGAAACTGAAGTTTACAACGCTATTCGCACCCAAGCTGGACAAATCACAACCCGTTCCCAACTGCAAGAAGATATTAATGCTATTTTTAGAACTGGATATTTCTCCAACGTGCAAGCGTTTCCAGAAGATACGCCTCTGGGTGTGCGGGTGAGTTTTGTAGTTACTCCCAATCCTAAATTAAGCAAAGTGGAAATAGAAGCCAATCCTGGTACTGGTGTAGCTTCTGTACTGCCTAGCAATACAGCAGAGGAAATATTTAAGACCCAATATGGACAAATCCTCAATCTGCGCACATTACAAGAGGGCATCAAGGAACTAACCAAACGTTATCAAGATCAAGGTTATGTCCTGGCCAATTTAATTGGAGCACCTAAGATCGGCGATAATAGAGTTGTTACCCTGCAAATCGTGGAAGGTGTAGTAGAAAACGTTAAAGTTAAATTCCGCAGCAAAGACGGACAAGACGTAAACGATAAAGGCGAACCCATTCGCGGCCGGACGAAAGATTATATTGTCACCCGGGAAGTGGAATTAAAACCTGGCCAGGTATTTAATCGCAATATCGTCCAAAAAGACTTACAGCGCGTGTTTGGTCTAGGACTGTTTGAAGATGTGAATATTTCCCTTGATCCTGGAACTGATCCTAGTAAAGTGAATGTGGTGATCAATGTCGCAGAACGAAGTAGCGGTTCTATTGCGGCTGGTGCTGGTATCAGTTCTTCTAGTGGTTTATTTGGTACTGTGAGCTATCAGCAGCAAAACCTGGGGGGGAGAAACCAAAAATTGGGAACTGAAGTCCAGCTAGGGGAACGGGAACTATTATTTGATTTGCGGTTTACCGATCCTTGGATTGGTGGTGATCCTTACCGGACTTCATATACAGCCAATATTTTCCGTCGTCGTTCTATTTCCCTGATTTATGAGGGTAAAGATAAGAACATTGAAACTTTTGATCCGAATAATACCACGAATGCTGCTCAGCAAGATCGCCCTCGTGTGACTCGCTTAGGTGGTGGTATAACCTTTAGCCGTCCCCTGTCCGCTAATCCTTTCAAAGAGTCAACATGGTTTGCATCTTTAGGAGTACAATATCAACGGATTTCTGGCCGAGATGCTGATGGTAATTTGCGAAAGGAAGGGGCAATATTTGATGATAATGGCAACCGCCTGAGTGATACAACTCCCCTGACTTTTTCCCCTTCGGGAGAAGATGATTTGTTGTTATTAAAGCTGGGTGCACAAAGAGATCTCCGCAATAGTAGCTTACAACCCACTCAAGGTTCTTACCTCAGTTTTGGCATTGATCAATCTGTTCCTATTGGTTCAGGAAGTATTTTAATGACTAGGTTGCGTGGTAACTATAGTTACTATCTGCCTGTAAAATTTACTGGCTTCAGCAAAAAGCCGGAAACCTTAGCATTTAACATCCAAGGGGGGACAATTTTAGGTGATCTACCTCCCTATGAGGCTTTTACCTTGGGTGGTAGTAACTCAGTCCGTGGTTATGATGAGGGCAAACTAGGAACTGGTAGCAGTTATGTCCAAGCTGCTGTGGAATATCGCTTTCCGGTTTTCTCTGTGGTCAGTGGTGCACTGTTTTTTGATTATGGTAGTGATTTAGGAACGAGTACCAAAGCTGCACAATTGTTAAATAAAAATGGCAATGGTTATGGCTATGGTTTAGGTTTGCGTGTACAATCACCACTTGGACCAATTCGCATAGACTACGGTATCACTGATGATGGTGATAGTCGCATCAATTTCGGTATTGGGGAAAGATTTTAAATTGGTCAGTTGTCAGTTGGTACGTATTTTACGCCTGACTTCTGACTCCTTTGCCTTTATACTGTTTTCCAGAAAAAATCAATCAGGGTTGTTGTTGAAGATGAAAATATGAGTAATAGTTATAACAATACAGCAGATTGCAGATTCGTTAGGTACAAACTGAACAACCAAAACCCAAGTACCAATGGTGTTTTACCTCCTGCCTCCTGCCTCCGGTTGGTGAGCGACTTGCCCCGAGCGAAGTCTAAAGGAGCCGAACCACTGCCTTCTGCTTTCTACCATATTAGGATTGTGAGATGATACAACAACATACTTTAGCTGAGGAAATTTCTCAGTCGGGGGTGGGGTTGCATAGTGGTGTACATACTCAAGTGCGAATATTACCTGCACCACCGGGAAGTGGACGCTTGTTTGTCAGGGTAGATTTACCTAACTCACCCATTATTCCCGCCCAGGTTGGGGCTGTGAATGAAACTGTGCTGTCTACGCAATTGGGCAAAGATGATTGTTATGTTCGCACCGTGGAGCATTTATTAGCGGCTTTAGCGGCTATGGGTCTGGATAATGCCAGAATTGAAATTGATGGTTCAGAAGTACCCTTGTTAGATGGTTCGGCGCAGGTTTGGTGCGAAAGTATTGCTAAGGTCGGTTTAGTATCGCAAACAGAGAATGATGCTAATACACCTTTAGTGATTACTGAACCTATTTGGATTTATCATGGTGATGCTTTTGTGTGCGCCCTGCCATCTCCAGAAACCCGATTTAGCTATGGTATAGATTTTAATTTGGCAGCAATTGGGAATCAATGGCATAGTTGGTTGTTCACTAGGAATTTCGATCACTGCTTTGCTTCAGAAATTGCCCCGGCGCGAACTTTCGGTTTACAGCATCAAATTGAACATTTGCAAAAGTCGGGATTAATTAAAGGTGGTAGTTTAGATAATGCCCTAGTTTGTGGGGAGCAAGGTTGGCTAAATCCACCATTACGATTTGCAAATGAGCCAGTTCGTCATAAAATTTTGGATCTAGTCGGAGATTTGAGTTTATTGGGAACTTTCCCTGTGGCTCATTTTTTGGCTTACAAAGCTAGTCATAATTTACACATTCAACTGGCCAGGAAAATTTTAGAACAGTACAACTAATGTCCACTATTGCTGAAACTAATTCTACGGAAGTGAATACATCTCTCGAACCAGAGGTAATTAAAACTACATTCAGTATCGAGGAAATTCAGGAACTATTACCCCATCGCTATCCATTTTTACTGGTAGACCGGATTATTGATTATGTACCTGGTAAAAAAGCGGTAGGTATTAAAAATGTTACCTTTAATGAACCTCAGTTTCAAGGGCATTTTCCAGGGCGATCGCTGATGCCAGGTGTGCTAATTATTGAAGCTATGGCACAAGTTGGGGGTATTGTCATGACGCAAATGTCCGAAGCCCCAGGGGGATTATTTGTATTTGCTGGCATTGACAAAGTCCGCTTTCGTCGTCAAGTTGTTCCCGGAGATCAACTGGTGATGACTGTGGAACTGTTGTGGGTGAAGCAGCGTCGTTTCGGGAAAATGCAAGGACGGGCCGAAGTTGACGGGCAACTAGCTGCTCAAGGAGAACTTATGTTTTCTCTGATTAGTTAAAAGTCATTATAGCAGGGAATAGGGACTAGGTATTCTAAATTTTTCGTTATCGCGGTATGCAGTTGAATGAGATATAAACTCAAACTTAAAATTTAGATTTTAGATTGAAGATAAGTAAGTAGGCTTAATTAATTATTAAGATAGTGGAACAGGCTTCTAGCCTGTTGACGGGCAAGATACCCATCCCAGATTTTATATTTAATTGCAGCCAGCTACTTAACAAAAACAATCCAAAATCTAAAATCTAAAATCCAACATTCCTGCCTTCGTTATCCTCACACATAACTTACTTTGCCAGACAGGTTTCTTGATTGAAACATTAAATACACAGCACTTAGTTTTGGAGATTCACCTTTGAAAACACTTATTCATCCAACTGCTGTCATCCATCCTAATGCGGAACTCCACCCAACAGTGCAAGTCGGTGCTTATGCTGTGATTGGAGCGAATGTTAGAGTTGGTGCGGACACAGTAATTGGCGCTCATGTTGTCCTAGAGGGGCCTTGTGACATTGGTACGGGAAATCAGATTTTTCCCGGCGCTGCTATCGGTATGCAACCCCAAGACCTCAAATACGTGGGAGAACCCACTTGGGTAAAAATTGGCAATAATAATTTTATTCGGGAGTACGTGACGATTAACCGCGCTACTGGTAGAGGTGAGGCGACGGTGATCGGTAATGATAATTTATTGATGGCTTATGTTCATGTAGGTCATAATTGCTTGATTGAAGATTCTGTTATTATTGCTAACTCTGTCGCTTTGGCTGGTCATGTACATATTGAATCACGAGCTAGACTCAGTGGTGTTTTAGGTGTGCATCAATTTGTCCATATTGGCGGAATGTCAATGGTGGGTGGAATGACTCGCATTGATAGAGATGTACCTCCTTATATGTTAGTAGAAGGAAATCCGGCGAAAGTGCGATCGCTCAATTTGGTAGGATTAAAACGTTCGGGAATGCCTAATAGTGATTTGCAATTAATTAAAAAAGCTTTCCGTCTTTTGTATCGTTCTGAGTTGTTATTTAAAGATGCTTTGCAAGAGTTAGAAACTTTGGCAGATACGAAAGAATTAATTCATCTTCGCCGTTTCTTATTACTTTCCCAAATGTCAGGAAGACGGGGTTTAATTCCCGGAAAAGGCAAACTATCTGTCACTGATGAATCATAATTTGTGAATAATGAATGGTCAATTGCCAATAATAAGTAGAGACAAGAACCCCTACCTATGGAACGTCTCTACAAAGATTTTCCAAAATGCACATTTCAATTTTGAAGATGTTTATTGTGAATACATTCATCATTTACTCTGAAGAATGCTAAACAATCTAAAATCCGAAATCTAAAATCTAAAATTCCAAAATGCGGATATTTATTAGCACTGGCGAAGTTTCTGGAGATTTACAGGGTTCGCTATTAATTGCAGCACTTCACCGTCAAGCCATAGCTGCGGGATTAACATTAGAAATTGTCGCCTTGGGTGGAGAGAAAATGGCGCAAGCTGGGGCGAAAATTTTAGGAAATACTAGCGGTATTGGTTCAATGGGTTTGATTGAATCTTTGCCCTATGTGATTCCTACTTTAAGAGTACAACGGCAAGCGATCGCCTATCTAGAAAAAAATCTCCCGGATTTAGTAGTATTAATTGACTATCTAGGTCCAAATTTGGGCATTGGTACATACATGAGGAAAAATCTGCCTGATGTGCCTGTAGCCTATTATATCGCACCTCAAGAGTGGGTATGGTCAATGAGTTTTCAGAATACTAACCGTATTGTTGGTTTTACCGATAAACTATTAGCAATTTTCCCAGAAGAAGCGCGATATTATCAAGAACATGGGGCAAATGTTTCTTGGGTGGGACATCCTTTAATTGATAGAATGGCAAATGCACCCAGTCGAGAAACCGCGAGGGAGAAATTAGGAATTAAAACCGAAGAAATAGCAATTGCACTTTTACCAGCTTCCCGTCATCAAGAATTAAAATATCTTTTACCAGTTATTTTTCAAGCAGCCCAAAATATACAATCTAAATTACCAAATGTCCATTTTTGGATTCCCCTATCTTTGGAAGTATTTAGAAAACCAATTACAGCAGCAATTAAAGAATATGGGTTAAATGCTACAATTGTTTTAGGTCAGCAACAGGATATTTTTGCATCCGCTGATTTTGCCATTACTAAATCGGGAACTGTCAATTTAGAACTAGCATTATTAAATATTCCCCAAATTGTAGTGTATCGTCTTCATGCTTTTACCGCTTGGATCGCCCGTAATATTCTTAAAGGTTCAATTCCCTTTGCTTCACCTGTAAATTTAGTTGTGATGCGGGAAATTGTCCCCGAATTTTTACAGGAACAAGCTACACCAGAAAACATTACCCAAGCAGCTATGGAATTATTATTAAATCCTAAAAATAGAGAAAATACTTTAGAAAATTATCAACAAATGCGTGATTCTTTGGGAGAATTAGGAGTGTGCGATCGCACCGCAAAAGAAATATTAGCAATGAAAAAGTAGATCATAGTTAAAATGGTAAAAAAACGACCAATTGCAGTTGATTTATTTGCAGGTGTAGGAGGGATGACATTAGGCTTTGAACAAGCTGGTTTTGATGTCCTTGCATCTGTGGAAATAGATCCAATTCATTGTGCAATTCATAAATTTAACTTTCCCTTTTGGACTGTATTATGTAAAAGTGTAGAAGACACGACAGGAAGAGAAATTAGGAATAATTCTAAAATTGCTGATCAAGAAATTGATGTAGTTTTTGGCGGACCACCCTGTCAAGGTTTCTCATTAATTGGAAAACGTGCTTTTGATGATCCCAGAAACTCCTTAGTCTTCCATTTTATTAGATTAGTTGTTGAATTAAACCCTAAATTTTTTATCTTAGAAAATGTCAAAGGAATGACAGTAGGTAAACACAAAGAATTTATTGCCGAAATCATTAATCAATTTTCCGCAAGCGGTTATCAAGTTAATCATAATTATCAAGTTTTAAATGCTGCTAATTATGGAGTGCCGCAAAATCGAGAAAGATTATTTTTACTTGGTTGTCGTCAAGATTTAGAATTACCAAAATACCCAGAAAAAATTACATTCCCTCATCAAAAATCTCCTACAGTTTGGGACGCATTGCAAGATTTGCCAGAAATTGAAAAATATGCCGAATTATATCAACAAGATTGGATATTAGCAGAGTTTGGTAAACCTAGCAATTATGCTAAAAAAATGCGTAATTTGGCAAAATGGGAAAATAACTATAGCTATAAACGTCAATATGATCCTACATTACTTACATCAAGTTTAAGAACCAAACATTCACCCGAATCTGTAGAAAGATTTGCCTCTACACCCCATGGTAAAATCGAACCAATTAGTCGTTTTCATAAACTTAATCCCGATGGTTTATGTAATACTTTGAGAGCAGGAACAGCAAGCAATAAAGGTGCATTTACTTCTCCTCGTCCCATACATCCTTTTATTCCCAGATGTATCACCGTTAGGGAAGCTGCGCGGTTACATTCCTATCCTGACTGGTTTCGATTTCATCCCACAAAATGGCACGGGTTTAGACAAATTGGTAATTCTGTACCGCCGCTTCTAGCGCAAGCAGTAGCAGAGGAAATTATGCAAGTTTTAGATATCAAATGTTCTGAAACTAACTGTATTAAAGATTTAGGAGAACCTAATTTATTAACACTTGATATGTCAGCAGCAGCAAAATATTTTGGAGTTAACCCTCATGTTATAGAACCAAGAACCAGAAAAAAATGAATCTTTAGCATTTAGCTAATACAGTACATTATTTAGTAACAAAGAATCACAAGAATGAAAGAAGGTTTATATAACTCTGTTATTATTGGAATTTTTGAACGCTATTACCAAATAGGATTAGATTATTTTGAATTTAATCGTAATGAACTTCCAGAGATAGCGCAAGAGTTGGGTATTCAATCTGCAAAAAATTTAGGAGATATTCTTTATGCTTTTAGATTTAGAAAACCACTACCTAAAGTTATTATAGATACCGCTCCCATAGGTTTAGAGTGGATAATTGAATTAAATGGTACGGGGAATTATTGTTCTAAAGGAGAAAGTTTAGGCACTTACCTACGTGTTCATAGTAGTTTAAATATTCCTCTTCAGTAACCTCCCAAGCAATACTATTATCAGAACCTGGATGGGAAACACTATTATTATTCCTACGATCAAATAAATTTCTTATTGTTATACAAGTTTCATGTGGTATGTGCTTAGAATTAATAAATTCTACTAATTTATTAACATCATACTCCTTTTTATCCTTTTGTTCCAGTTTCACACACACCGCTTGTATTTCGTTTACTAAGTGATTAAGTGCAACGGAATATGAACCACTTCTTTCACTCAAGACTCTTAAACGAATTTGCTCAATTACATCTGGCATCTTTGAAAGTTTTTTCATTTGCATACAGCTTAAACGGTGATAACCAGGAATATCACAATTTAATTTCGCATTCAAGAAAACTTCTGCAATTTTCTTAGTGTGATTATTTTTTTTAAGTTGAGAAATTAAATTCTCATCAGAAAAGTTAGTTTGGCATAGAAATTTAATAATTAAATCAGCATCACTTGTGGTAATTATTTTTTTGTTAAGAAGAAATTTATGTAAATTATTAACTGCTGTTTCATTACTGAAAATTATAACTAATATTTCCAGAGGTTGAACTTTGATTAGATCGAAATTAAAGTTCTCAAATATTTTTATAACACTACTTTTATTATCTGGTTTATTAAGTAATTTTTCTACATTTTTATTAAATACTTCTTGTAAAATTTCCTCTTGAACCGACCCATTTCTTACAAAATAATCCTCTATTTTTGACCTTTTTATTTTTCTTAGTTCTTTAAAAATATTTTCTAATTTATCTTGCGGATGATCAATATCTTCACCAGAAAAATATGTGTCATCTTCTTCCTTATCATAATTTATATATTCATTACCAGGTGACATCTTTCCTGATGTTTTCAAATATTCTTTTTTTTCTTTTTCAGTTTTCAAACGAAACAACCTTGTTTTTAGATTTAATTTTAGATTTAGTTCATCGTATAAAATTTCTGCAATCTGAGATGCTATTACATGAGCAATCTCACCTTGTTTTTTTTCATTAATATATTGCTTAAAGGTCATTGATATATGTATGTCATCTGTATACCTAATAATCTTATATACTTCAATGTAATCTCTATATGTTTTTAATATATTATCTATAAATAAATCGCCAAAAACAAGATAAAGATACCCAATAAAGTTAGAAATAATATTATTATCAGACTGGGGAATACCAGATTTGCCATTTGATATAAATTGAAACAAGCAAATAATTTGCTCTCTAGTAAAACTATCATAATGCATATTCATCTGAATACTAGGCTTAATAAAAAGATGCAACAAATGTAAGAGTTTAGGTACTGATAATTCATTAAAATAATTTTCTATATCGAGCTTGATAATAATTGTATTAGGTTTCTCGCCTAATGTTTCTCGTTTTATTTCTGCCTTAAATTGTTCATGGAATTTTCTATAGTATGTATTCTCAGGTTTAAAATTAATAGTTTTATTATCATTATCATATAGTATTTTTCCACCATAAAATGCTTTCACAGTTGTTATTTTGTTATGTGTTTCAGTTATAAATAATTGAGACAATCTGAGTAAATATAAACCTACAGAATAATACACTAATAGCATCGGATAAGTAAAAAATTTGTAATCTCTCAGTCCAAGTCCTGGCTTAGGTATAACATAAGAAAAGACTGCAAACTCCTTTTCTAATCCATAGAAAAGACTACTTGCTATTTTTCTTTTGTAATACTCTTCATCAATCTTTAGGCATGACGTTTCAAGCTTTTCATAGTAAAACATACTCAGAGTATAGTAGTGTCTATTAGTCTGTTTCTGGTTTATTTGAAAATTTAATAGATTAAGAGCATCTTGCCAAAGTGAATAATTTATAAAATAACCAAGTTGGGTTTTACTATTATCAGCCATAGATTATAAAGTTGAGATATTGCTTTGTACAACCAATACAAATAAGTAAGGATAAGATCCTATGTTATATTTGTTAGTCGTAGTATAACAAATAATTACTTCACTACTATGGCTGGCAGAGAATTATCTAAAAAATTCTTGCAATAACAGTAAATTTGAGAGATTAACTCCCAAATATTAACTACCCAGTAATAGTCCCCGTCAAAGGAGAACTAGCACTAGCATAGTTTTTCATTGGCATCCTACCCGCCAAATAAGCCATACGACCTGCGACAGTTGCCAAACCCATCGCATAAGCCATTGATGGGGCATTTTCAGCCAGGGCGATCGCACTATTAATTAATAACGCATCCGCACCTAATTCCATTGCCTGTGCAGCTTCCGAAGGCGCACCAATACCCGCATCTACCACTACCGGCACTTTGGCATTTTCAATAATAATCTGAATATTGGCAGTAGTTTTTAACCCTTGTCCAGAACCTATGGGCGCGGCTAAAGGCATTACTGTCGCACAACCGACCTCTTCTAACCGCTTGGCTAACATTGGATCAGCATTAATATAAGGTAGTACCGCAAAACCTTCTTTTACCAATTGTTCCGCAGCTTGCAAAGTACCTATGGGATCAGGTAATAAATACTTAATATCGGGTATAACTTCTAACTTAATAAAATTATTATCTTCCTGTCCCAATAACTTGGCCATTTCCCGTCCTAAACGTGCCACCCGAATTGCTTCCTCCGCAGTTTGACAACCAGCAGTATTCGGCAACATCCAGATTTTACCCCAATCTAAAGCTTCTGCTAAACCTTCATGTCCCGGTGCGTTGGTTTGTACTCGTCGCACAGCTACAGTCACAATTTGACAACCACTAGCGGCGACACTTTTCTGCATTTCCTCAATACTGCGATACTTACCAGTTCCCGTCATTAAGCGAGATTGAAAGGTTTTACCAGCAATAATTAATCCTGAATCTTGTAGTTGTAGTTCAGTAGATGGTAGAGACAAATCTTTACTATGTCCGTTAGTGAAATTAGCAGAGTGTGTAAACATGGATGTTGTCGTAGATGACTGAGTTTGAAAGGGTTTATTCTGAAAGCGGGAATAATGGAAATGAGTGAGAAGAGGATCGGTTTTTTGTGACAAAATTAAATCCGTCATTAACACGGCCGTAACTGGTGCAAGCAAAATTCCATTGCGATAGTGACCAGTAGCTAAAGTTAAATTTTGACAATGACTTTCACCTAAAATCGGTAATTCATCGGAGGTAGTAGGACGAAAACCCCACCACATTTCTTGAATGGGATAATCTGCTAATTGGGGATAAAGACGGGTTGCAGCTTCTAGTAAACCTTGAATTCCTGCTGGTGTGTTATCGGGAGTAAAACCCACATCTTCGCTTGTCGCCCCTAAAATTATAGAACGATTTCGCCTGGGAACAATGTAAATATTTTCACCAAATAAAACCCGTGTTAAGGGTAACTCTTTTACAAATTCCGGTACTCGCAACCGTAGCATTTGTCCTTTGCGGGGACGCACAGGTAAAGGTAATAATTGATTTGCCCAAGCACCAGCAGCTAAAAGATAATGATCAGCCCTGACTAAGCCTGTGTTAGTTTGAATACCTATAACTTTTCCTTGTTGTTGACAAATAGCATCTACCGTAATTCCATCTTTGAAAACTACTCCCAAAGACTCAGCCGCAGTCCGCAAAACTTTAATCAAAGCTTGGTTATCAACTTGGCCATTTTCAGGATACCACCAACCACCAACCACATCAGCCCCTAATCCCGGCTGATATTGATTAATAGCATCTTGATCTAACCAAAAGCCTTGAGATTTGAAAGATGGGGAAATAGGGAGATTAACTTCTGCCTCCTGATAAACTGGTGCAAGGATGCCAGAAGGCCAATAACCTGTATTGTTTAAATCTTTTTTGGCTGTTAGTTCTTCTAATTTGTTGATCCAGTCAGGATATAAAGCAAGCGATCGCCTACACAAAGATAACATCCCTTTATGAGTGATATTTTCCGCATCAGGTGCTAACATCCCCGCGGCGGCATGGCTGGCTGCAGCAGTAAAATCACGGCAAAGTACAGTAACATTTGCACTCCGCAACTTCAACTCTACAGCGCAAGCCAACCCGATAATACCACCACCAATAATTAAAACATCGCTAGTCATTAGTTAATAGTTATTCGTCCTTAGTAAATAACTAATAACCTATCAGGGCTGGTAATTGGTAATTGGTTAGGTCATTAGTTAAAAAACACTGTTGCCTATTGCCTTACCATAAAGCCGTAATTGGTCTTTTATTAGGAGAATTATTACTGGCGGTAGTGGTGTTAGAACTACTCTCTGTAGCAGAAGTTTTCTCGGTGGAACTATCATTACCCCTACTTGTTTCTTGTGCAGCCCCAGAATTATTTGGAGTTCCAGTAGAAGCATTACTTTGAGCTACACTGGTGCGATTACCATTACCAGTAGTTTCGGAATCATTAGTGGCATTATTTTCCGAGTTATTTCTGTTTGCAGTGCTATTGACATTAATATTAGCGGGAAGAACACTAGATGCTCTGCGTCCTGGTGGCAAATTAGCACCTTGTTGTCCGCCCATAGGAAAGTTAATTCCTAGCAACGTACCTAGTAAAATTGCCGCACCGCCAGCCATTAAAATCAAGGGTGTCCATCTGCCCATCTTATCTTTCTCCTTGTTAACCTTCTGGTGTCCAAACTAATTCAGAACCTTGACCCCAAAACCTATCAAATTTAGTTACTTTTACATCACCTAAAACCTGTGTTTGACAAGCTAAACGCAAGTCTGACGCAGGAGAATGGGGAGGAAGGGAACGCCGTGTTTGATCACGCCAATTCGCGGCTGATACTTCGCCTTCTACCTTAACCGCACAAGTACCACAAGTGCCAAGACCTCTACAATTTATTACCTGAGAACCACCATTGTGCAGGTCAACATCATGTATTAGCAGCACTTTTCTTAAATTGACTTGGCTTTCACACTCAATTAATTTACCTTGAGCTAGAACCTTTGGCATACTGAAATTACCAAACTAAATTACAACAGGGAACAGGGAACAGGAAATAGGCAAGAGGCAAAAGGCAGGAGGCAGTGGTATGGCTAAGGCCACAGCTTCGCTCACCCACCGGAGGCAGAAGGCAAGAGGAAAAAGAATAATATATCCCACATTCCGCTCCCCTGCTCCCCGTCCCTCTGCTCCTCCACTTCCCTGACTATGTTCACGAAATTATTATGACCATAACTCTCTCAAATCAACTTTGGCTTTATGACACTACTCTCCGTGATGGAACTCAACGGGAAGGACTGTCAGTATCCATAGAAGATAAATTACGCATTGCTTATAGACTAGACGAATTAGGGATTCCCTTTATTGAAGGTGGTTGGCCAGGAGCAAATCCTAAAGATGTACAATTTTTCTGGCAACTGCAACAAAAACCTCTCAAACAGGCGGAAATAGTTCCCTTTTGTTCTACTCGTCGTCCCTACACCAAGGCAGTAGATGAACCCATGCTAGAAGCTATTTTAGCCGCCAGTACGCGCTGGGTGACAATTTTCGGTAAATCTTGGGATTTGCACGTTATAGAAGGACTCAAGACCAGCCTAGATGAAAATTTAGCCATGATTGGCGATACCATTGAGTATCTGCGTTCTCAAGGCAAGCGTGTGATTTACGATGCTGAACATTGGTTTGATGGCTATAAGCAAAACCCCGATTATGCTTTACAGACGCTGAAAACAGCCATGACAGCAGGTGCAGAATGGTTAGTTTTATGTGATACCAATGGTGGAACTTTACCTCATGAGGTTTCAGAAATTGTGTCAGTGGTCATTGGTCAAGAACAAAAAACAATTCCTCAAATTGGCATACATACTCATAATGATTCAGAAATGGCCGTAGCTAATGCCTTAGCAGCCGTCATGGCGGGGGCAAAGATGGTACAAGGAACAATCAACGGTTATGGAGAACGCTGTGGCAATGCCAATTTGTGTTCTCTGATTCCTAATTTACAGCTAAAGTTAGGTTATAGCTGTATTGGGGAACACCAGCTAAATCAACTTACAGGAGTTAGTCACTTTGTCAGTGAAGTTGTGAATCTTGCACCAGATGAACACGCTGCTTTTGTGGGACGTTCAGCTTTTGCTCATAAAGGCGGCATTCATGTCTCTGCGGTAGAACGTAACCCTTTAACCTATGAACATATTCAACCGGAACAGGTGGGCAACCGTCGCCGTATCGTTATTTCTGAACAGTCTGGTTTAAGTAATGTATTATCTAAAGCTAGAACTTTGGGAATAGAATTAGATAAAAATGATCCCCAAACTCGGCAAATTCTGCAAAGAATGAAAGAATTGGAAAGTGAAGGTTATCAATTTGAAGCCGCCGAAGCTAGTTTTGCCCTGTTAATATATGAGGCATTGGGACAGCGCAAACAGTTTTTTGAAGTTAAAGGTTTTCAAGTACATTGTGATTTAGTAGAAATGAAAGAAACTACTAATTCTTTAGCAACTGTGAAGGTAGCAGTAAATGGTAAAAATATTCTCGAAGCAGCAGAAGGTAATGGACCAGTAGCGGCTTTAGATGCTGCTTTGCGTAAGGCTCTAGTCAATTTTTATCCGCCCATTGCCGATTTTGAATTAACTGATTACAAAGTCAGAATTCTCAATGGAAATACAGGTACATCAGCAAAAACCCGTGCTTTGGTAGAATCGGGAAATGGTCAAAAACGCTGGACAACGATAGGAGTTTCTACAAATATTGTAGAAGCTTCCTATCAAGCTGTAGTTGCAGGTTTGGAATATGGGTTATTACTGTATTTCCAACCAAAGTAAGAATTCAGGTGAGGAGATAAGATCCCCGACTTCTCAGATCAAGTAATCATTTATTGACACAATAAATAAAAGAAGTCGGGGATCTGGGTATGCTGTCACCTTCCTCGCTATTTCTTACTTCCTACTCCTTTACATAATTCTCTATCACTATCGCTGACATTGGGATTGTTTTCCAAATAATTACTTACCCAATTACAGCTAGTCTCCATTAAAGAATCTATGTCCGGACTTAATTTATTCATAGTCCAAAGTTTGATAGTTGTATCATCACTACCAGAAGCTAAAGTCTGACCATCGGGGCTAAAACTGACAGTATAAACAGATTTTTCATGCTTTTGTAGGACGGGAAGTTCCTCACCTGTTGCTACATTCCAAAGTTTAATCATTTTATCCAGACTACCAGAAGCTAAAGTTTTACCATCGGGGCTAAAACTCACACTATAAACTGATTTTTCATGTCCCGGGAGAGTGAAAATCCGAATTTCCTTACCTGTCTCTACATCCCAGAGTTTGACAGTATTATCACGACTGCCGGAAGCTAATATTTTACCATCGGGGCTAAAAGTAACGCTATTAATAGGTTCTTTATGTCCTTGGAGAGTACGGATTTCCTTGCCTGTGCCCGGACTCCAAAGTTTAATAGTTGTGTCATTACTTCCGGAAGCTAAGGTCTTACCATCAGGGCTAAAACTGACACTATTAACAGGTTTTTTATGTCCTTTGATAGTACGGATTTCCTTGCCTGTGTCTGGATTCCAAAGTTTAATAGTTTTATCATTACTCCCAGAAGCTAAGGTCTTACCATCAGGGCTAAAACTGATACTATTAACAGCTTTTTTATGTCCTTTGATAGTACGGATTTCTTTGCCTGTGTCCGGATTCCAAAGTGTGATGGCGCCGTCCCAACTGTTAGAAGCTAAGATTTTACCATCAGGGTTATAACTGACGTTATAGACATAGCCATTATGCCCTTCAAGGGTGTGAACTTCTTGACCTGTTTCTAAATTCCACACTTTGATAGTTCCGTCCAGGCTGCCGGAGGCCAAAGATTTCTTGTCAGGACTGAAACTAACGGAATATACGGAGTTGTCATGGCCTTGAAGGCTGTATATTTTTTTCCCTGTTTCCACATTCCAAAGTTTGATGGTGGTGTCCCAGCTACCTGTGGCTAAGGTTTTACCGTCTGGACTAAAGCTGACGCTTTTCACAGAGTCATCATGCCCTTGAAGGGTGCTAATTTGCCTACCTGTCTCTAGATTCCAGAGTTTGGCTGTGTTGTCAGCACTACCAGAAGCTAAGGTTTTGCCGTCGGGGCTAAAACTGAGGCTCAATATATAGTAATCATGACCATAGAGAGTGCGGATTTTTTTACCTGTTTCTACATCCCAAAGTCTGATGGTTTTATCATTTGACCCAGAAGCTAAGGTTTTGCCATCGGGGCTAAAAACAACAGTGTAGATATAGTTCTTATGTCCTTCGAGTGTACGAATTTCTTCTCCTGTTTCTACATCCCAGAGTTTGATTGTTTTGTCCCAACCACTGCTGGCCAAGGTTTTCCCATCGGGACTGAAAGCAGTGCTCATGACATAGTTTGTATGTCCTTTAAGAGTGCGGATTTCTTGGCCTGTTTCTACATTCCAGAGTTTAACAGTCTTATCAGAGCTACCACTGGCTAAAGTTTTGCCGTCGGGGCTAAAACTGATAGTAAATACATAGTTATTATGCCCCCGGATAGTGCGAATTTCTTTGCCTGTCTGCACATCCCAAAGTCTAATGGTATTGTCAGCACCACTGCTGACTAAGGTTTTGCCATCGGGACTGAAACTTATACTATAGACAGCATCATCATGGCCATAAAGGGTACGAATTTCTTTGCCTGTCTTCACATCCCATAGTTTGATAGTATTATCCCAACTACCACTGGCAATGGTTTGGCTATCAGGACTAAAACTGACAGTAACAACGAAGCCATCATGCTTTTCCAGGCGATTTAATTCGCTTTTCTGACTTATCACTTCTTGTAAGGCATTCATTACCTGTGGATTAGAAACATGATGATATTTAAGCTTTTTTCCAGCCTTAATTGCTGGAATGAAAGCATCTAATTCTCGATGTTGGCTGAGTAGCGATAGGGAATAATGGGCTAGAGATTCTGCTTGATTGAGTTCGGATCGTCGCCACTCTCGCCAAGCCACAATACCGCCGCCTATTGCTCCTACTAAAGCTATACTTGTGCCAACTAATAGGGATCTTAAAATTAATAATTGTCGCTTTTCTTGTTTCTTCCTTGCCTCTATTGCTACTAAACTTTGAGTGATTAATTCTTTCTGTAATGCTGTGGGTAGAGGGTTTTTTTGTTCTATTTCCGCTATTTTCAGCCATTCTTCAGCAATGGAAAATTCCCTACCTCTTAATAATAAATCGGTACTTTTGTTTTTTTCTTCCCATTCTAGGGCGCGTTGTGACCATTTGGTATGACTTCTGACATGATCTCTATCTGTGTTCAGCGACATCACCAATGCTTGAAAATTAGCCGCAAATTCTCCTTCATCATCAGTAAAATCTACCCATTTAATACTTGCTAAAGATGGTGGAAGTTTTTGTTGTTCATCCTCTGATAAAGGCTGATAGAGAATACTAATAATGCGTTTATTCAATTTTTGAGCATATTCTAATTCAGCAGTGGCAGATTGATCTTTTACTGATTTGGGAGAAATGATAAATATAAAGTTCTCTGAACTTTGAATACCTCGATAGATTTCTTGCTGAACATCTACTTCCTTGGGAATACTTTCTTGATCAAACCATGTGGTTTTTCCTAATTCTTGTAAAGCATCATTTAATTTTAATGCTAAGTCTAAATCACTATGAGTATAGGAAAGAAAAACTTCTAAAGCAGATTCTTGAGGTTTATTGATGCTGGCATTAATAAATTCTTCTTGTAAAGGTAAGGAAGGACAAGTTTCGTGCTTTTTAGCTACTTTTAACCAAGCTTCAAAGTCTTGTAAGTTATAACCTCGTAATAATAGACTAGGGCTGTGGTTTTGTTTTTGCCATTTTAGGGCTTTGACTAAAAGACGTTTATGTTTCTCATGGTAGGATGCTTCTTGTTTGAGTTCTACTAGTAATTTGTTAATGCTTAACTGATATTCATCTTCATTTTCTAATTCTGTAAAATCAATAAATTGCAGGTTTTTCAATTCTTGAGGAATTAGTTCTATATCAATTTTTTCAGTTAATAGAGCAATGACGTGTTTATTATTAGCTAAGGCATGATTTAATTCTGATTGACAATATTCTGATTGTAAGGATGTGGAGGATAGCAAATAAATAAAATTATTTGCTTCTTCAATGCCTTCATGAATTTCCTGACAGGTAGTTCCGGTTTTAATATCTGATTTGTTTGTCCAAATTGTGAAACTTTCCCGCATCAGGGTTTTTCTGATTTTACCTTGAATTTTCTTATCTTGCTCTGAGTAAGCTATAAAAATCTGACTGAGGGAATTATCAGCATTTCTTATGCTTTCACAAATAAATTCACAATGTAAATCTGTGGGTAAACACGGTTGTTGTTCGTTTGTAAATTTCTGTTTTAACCAGGTTTCCGCTTGTGATCTAACTTCTCCAATTAATAAATGCCGGTTTTGACGTTGATTGTTTGACCATTCTAAGGCTTGCAATAAAAAATTAGTATGTTGTTGAACATAATCTTGATGTTTACTCATGACGCTGAGTAATCCTATATATGATTTGTCAAAATCATCAAGATTTTCTCGAAAATAAACCCAGTTAATTTTACCAATTACTGGGTGCATATTGGGATAACTAGAATGGAGTCCTTTTTGTTGGTATTCTTGCCACTGTTCTTGAGTTTTATTGGGGTTTCTTTGTTGCCAGGTTTCGTAGCTAATTTGCTCAACATGAAGTAGGGGAATAATCCGTTTATTGAGCTTAATAGCTAGTTCAATTTCTTTGAGACAATAGGGAGAATTAATAGAATGAGGAGCGATAATAAACAGGAAATTATGAGATCTTCTAATGCCATCATTAATTTGTTCTTGAAAGTCTACTCCTAAGGGAATATCATCTTGATCAAACCAAATATTTAAACCTTCTGCCAGTAATTTTTCATTGAGTTTTGCGGCGAAAGCTTTACTGTCAGCGCGTCCATAGGAAACAAAAGCATCAAAAAATTCCATGTTGCACCTCTGATATAATTCAAATAGGGTAGATACGGGAATCCTATCCAGATTCCTATGCACTTATTAATAAGACTTATGCAACTGGCACATTGGTAGGGTTAGGCAAGCTCACCAACCTCGTCAGACTGTATAAATCCTGCCAATAAACGGATTATTGATATCTGACACACCCTACAACAGATTTTTGGTGTGACACTTGCGTAAATCCTAATTAATTATACTATGTGAATTGATCCGACAATATACAGATACCCCTAAAAATATTTATTCAAATTTGTAACATATTTGTCACTTTCTCAGTGATTTTTATGCTTAACTTCCTGTAATTTTGTTACTTTAAGCTTAAACTTGCCTAATCCAGTTTCTCCAAAGGAATGGACGCGGATAATATAAGTCCCTGTTTCTGTGACGCGGGTAAATAAGAGGGAATTACTCGTACCATCAGGACCATCATCATTTTCTGCTAATGTTGATCCATTTGGTGCTAAGAGTGTAATAATGGTATCAAAGTTTTCTGATGATAAATCAATTGCTAAATTATCACCCTTATTTAAGTTGACTGAATAATCCCGTGCAAACCCACCTTGTCCTGTGGGAATATCCTGATTTGATAGGGTATCAGATATTTCTGTAAACTTAGTTAAAGGAATAGGACTGTATAATTTATTTTGTGCTGAAGCTGTTTGTATAGATATCCCCATTGTTAGTAAGGTGACAAAAATAATAAACATATCTCCGCACTGAATTGTAAAAATTTTGTTCATAGATAGCAACACTACTTCCATCAGTATGAGTAACTAATTTAATATAGCGTTATCTATGTTTAATTGGTGTGGCAATAGCAGCTACACCAAAGACCTGAATTCGATGTGTGTTTAGTGTCTGGACTGCGGCTTTGACGGTTGCTCCTGTGGTATAAATATCATCTACTAATAATACTGGTATATGGGGACAATGACGCAAATCTTTACCAATAATAAAAGCATCCGCTAAGTTTTGTTGTCTTTGGACTGCGGATAAACTAAATTGTGCTTCGGTTTCTTTACTCCGTTCTAAACCATTGATTTTTAATTTGCATCCTGTGATATTGCAGAAACCTTCAGCTATTAATGCAGCTTGGTTAAAACCTCTTTGTTTTTGTTTTTTTGGGTGGAGTGGAATAGGGACAACTAAAAGCTGTTGCTGTGGTTGGGGTGAATGTAATAACCATGATTCTCCTAACCATTGTCCCAAAAGATAACCAATTTGGGGATGATTTTCATATTTTAGAGCAGCGATCGCTCTTTTGACCGCACCACCATAATTTCCCCACACAAACACAGGTAATTCTTGTTTCCATAAGTAAGCCGGATTTTGCTTTTGACAATGTTGAATTTGTTTGGTGCAATATGGACAAAGTTCCTTGGGTGTAGAACGTTGACATAGAGGACAATGAGATTGCAGAAAAAGATTAAGAATATTTTGGAATATTTTCATACTAAATATTTTACATAAACTAGATCACACCGACTGGTTTCTACACCTGTTGTTTGTAGATAACCATGACTTTCATAAAGTTTAACAGCTTCAGTTAAAATACTGGCGGTTTCAATCCAAATTTGCTCAAACCCACGGGAAGCAATGACGGTTTCTATTTGTTGTAATAAATATTTTCCTAATCCTAAACCACGTACTTTTGGTAAAAGATACATTTTTCTAATTTCTACAGCTTTTTCTCCACGATTGATGGGATAATATGCAGCAGTTCCAACAATTTGATTTTGCTGTTCAATTACCCAAAATTCACCTCCAGTGGCTAAATAATATGCTTCAATTTGTAATACATCTTTATCTGCTTCTTCCGGTTGCCAAGGTAAACCGTATTCTAATAATACAGTACTAATGACTTGGGAGGCTAAAGTGCGATCGCTCTCTTGCCAGTTGCGAATGATAAAATCTTGGTATTGATACATAAATTTAGGTTATAAAGTTGTATTTTAATTTAGGAAACTTTTATAGTATTTTGAATGATTAATGTAAAACCAGTATCATTTCTGAACTTTTGCATTCTCTCTTTATGTGAATATTGAAATTGTGGCTTTTTGCTATTAGCTATATATGCCTTTTTAGATTTAAAAATTTGTAAATCATGATTATTTATAAAAACACTAATTATCTTTCTAAGTTGATTCTCTCCTTCCTCTATCCAAACACTATTTGTGTACTTTCTCTCTTTTAATTCCACAAAAATAATATTATTGTTGTAAGTAAGCATACCATCACAACGATTATCCATCTTACCATCTGATCTGAGAATTTCAGTACAATGATCAATAGCGGTAAATATCACCTCTATTTCTTGATTATTTTCAACAATAGCAATCCATTTGCTACAATCATCAATATCAATATAAGCAGGATCTTTTGAAGGTGGTGGATCATCACAAAGTCCAAATTTAGGCTGATTTGTCTGACTCTGACAATTAGCATCAAAAAAATTTATACTCATATTTGTTCCTCAATTTCCAGTAAATCATCAAAAAGGTTATTAGTCTCTGCTAAGAAAGTATTGAGATAATTTTCATCAGAAGGTAATCCTTCATAAGTAGAAAGTTGGATGATTTCTCCACTTTCTGTTAATTCATATACAATTGAATCTTCATCAGATACACAAGATGCTTGAGGAACAATATTTTCCAGTTGTTCTTTTAGTAAATTGCTGTTTGGTAAATTTATAATTTTCTGTAAAACTTTATATCCTTTTATTGCCAATGTCAGATAATTAATAATGTAAGGACTGTGAGTAGTAAGAATTAATGTATTACCTTCTGTCATATTAGCAAATTCTAATAATTTATATAAAACATTTTTTTGCGATTGTGGAAAAAGATTTTGTTCTATTTCTTCAACAATATTTAGAAAACATTCATTTTTGTATTTAGAAGATAACAATTCCAAAGCAGCTTTTTTAAGTTCCTCAGAAAGATTATCATTAGACAGGATTTTTTCAATTTCTGTTTTTAACCTTTTTTGCTCTTCCCCACTAAGTTCATTTTGAGAAGAATCTTGATTTTGACTAATAGATAAAGCAATATTTCTAGAAACTAAAAATAAAGGAATAAAAGATTGAAACCCGCTTGAAGATTCGGAAATATTTAATTTATAATCACTTCCTATAATATTTAAAGTATTATTTTTTTGATCAAATTCCAACTTTACATCACCCACTGGTAAGGTCAAACTTCCCGATAATTCCTGTTGTGAACGCTCTAATTCCTCAAAAAAAGCAGATAATGATTGAGGTAATCCTTTTACTTTTTCAGCCCCCTTGACAACACTAAAAAAGTTTCGTTCGGCTGGAACATACATAATTTTAGGTACAATATATTCCTTTTTGTTAGAAAAAAAGGGGTATAATCCTAATTCTCTAATATTATCAATGTTTAATTTCCCATCTGCAAAAGAAAAATAAAAAGCATTTCCTACATATTTAATTTCAGTTTCTGGCAAGAAATAATTCTTTAAGTTATTATAATTACAATATATTTTAATAAACCTATTATAGTTTTTCACATCTTTTATTTCTAAATTTCCACGATATAACTGTTTTTCTAGCCAACTTAATGTTGAAATTAGTTTAGCAACACTACTTTTTCCCGTTCCTTGATTACCAATAAAAACAGTAATTTTGCGGATATCTATAAATCCATTATTTTGTGCAAAACCTGACTTAATTGGTCCAAAATTTTTAACTTTTATTTGACTCATAATAATTTTTGTTTACTGTATTTGCTTAGTTTAGCAAAAATACAAATTTTATAACTATAGCAAATCAGAATTTATTTCCCAAAACAAAAAAACGCCCCCTTTGCGGAGAGCGTTTTCTATTTAACTAGACTCTAGTTATTAACCATTGATAGCAGGAGCAGTTAAAGCAACAGGAGCAACATCAGCAGCAGCCAAGTCTAAGGGGAAGTTGTGAGCGTTACGCTCGTGCATTACTTCCATACCTAAGTTAGCGCGGTTGATTACATCAGCCCAAGTACCGATTACACGACCTTGAGAATCAATGATGGATTGGTTGAAGTTGAAACCGTTCAAGTTGAATGCCATGGTGCTTACACCCAAAGCTGTGAACCAGATACCAACTACAGGCCATGCAGCCAAGAAGAAGTGTAAGGAACGGCTGTTGTTGAAAGAAGCGTATTGGAAAATCAAGCGACCGAAGTAACCGTGTGCTGCAACGATGTTGTAGGTTTCTTCTTCTTGACCGAATTTATAACCGTAGTTTTGTGATTCGTTCTCGGTTGTTTCTTTAACCAAGGAAGATGTTACCAAAGAACCGTGCATTGCAGAGAACAAGGAACCGCCGAATACACCAGCTACACCTAACATGTGGAAGGGGTGCATCAAGATGTTGTGTTCTGCTT
>NZ_PGEM01000016.1:0-27037 GCF_002934005.1 Cuspidothrix issatschenkoi CHARLIE-1
AAAGTTTGATTATTCCAGGTTTTACCTCATTTGAATGAAATATGCTGTATTTTGTATTTCTCGTCAATGGGTAAGTCGCAAATAACATCCTAAAATCCTGAATATCCTGGGCTAACGCCACGCTTCGCTATCTGACAATTACAAAAATGTGTGCTATCCTAAGTATCCTAAGCAAAGATACTATAATTGGCTTTACTGTCGAAAAAAAAATTTTATTTTTCCGCCTAACTGCGGGGGTTAAGAAGGGAAAAGAAGGGCAGAGTGTAAGAGAATAAAAGTATAAAGGGCTACAAAGTCCTGAACGAAGACACGACACGAAAACCGTAGTTGAGGTAACGAAAGACGCGCGAAAACCAATTGCGAGCCGCAGCCCGACAGTACCTAGCATCGAAGCTCCACGAACCACCACGAAGCAATTTTTTATCAATACCGCTTCGACTGTTCCAAGCACTGCCATCTATAGGCGCATTTAGATAATTTTCATGCCAGTCATCTTCGCACCATTCCCAGACATTCCCGTGCATATCGTACAAACCAAAAGCGTTAGGGGGAAAAGTTCCTACATCTGTGGTTTGTTGGCGATATTTGCCTTTTGGTGCGGACTCGTAGGGATAATTACCATTGTAATTGACTAAATCTGGGGTGATGTTGTCACCAAAATAAAACGGTGTGGTAGTTCCGGCTCTACAAGCATACTCCCATTCGGCTTCACTAGGCAATCTGTAGTTTTTCTGTGTTTTTTGACTTAACTTTTCACAGAATGTAACTGCATCATTCCAACTAACTTGTTCAACTGGGCGATTATTGCCTTTGAAGTAAGAAGGGTTATTACCCGTGATAGCTTGATATTGTGCCTGTGTCAATTCATATTTTCCTATGAAGAAACTAGGAACAGTAACTTGATGTTGGGGACTTTCGTCTGAACTCCTTTCTGCTTCGTTTTCCGGTGAACCCATAATAAATGTTCCCCCTGGTATTTCCACCATTTCCAATGTCACACCATTTCCCAAATCTTCTATAAAGTATTTTGCACTTTCATCCCGTCGGTTAATAATATTTCCTGATGCGTTAGTGCTGACCACTTCAAAACTAAAAGTTTTCAGGTTATTTGTTGTATTTTCGGGAATTAAAGTGTTATTTTGCTTCCCAGAAAATAAACTTTGTCCTATAACTGGAACAATTACAGCACTTAAAGATAATGCTCCATAGATAAAAACACGACGATCTATTGTATGATTTATGTTAGTTTTAGAATTTCCCGAAGACGGATTTTTATTTCCTATTGAAGGTACATAACCTGTAGGAGGAATTTGTATATCTTTAATAACTTTATCCGCAAATTGATACCGTTCTTGAATCTCAACTTTCAACAACTTATCTAAAACTTGACCCAATTCCTGACTCACAGGACTAGGTAAATATTGTCGCCAATTATTCACCCAACTGAAACCATTTATTGTCCATAAATTAAAAGGATCAACCCCTGTTAAAAGATGGAAACAAGTTGCACCTAAAGCAAATAAATCACTGGCTGGATAAGCTTCACCACCTTGTATTTGTTCCAATGGACTATACCCATAAGAACCTATTCGTGTTCCTATTTGGGTGTGAACTGTGGTAGTTAATTGTTTCGATGCCCCAAAATCAATTAATACCAACTTACCATCACTGGCTCGGCGCATGATATTCTGTGGTTTAATATCCCGATGAATAACCTGGCGCTCATGAATAAACTTTAAAGATGGTAATAAATTTAGTAATAATTCCCGAATTTGATTTTCTTTATATTTACCCTTTTGTTTGAATTCATCTAATAAATTTTCCCCTTCAATAAACTCTTGTACCAAATAGAGAAAACCATTATCTTCAAAATGAGCAAACAGCGTTGGTATTTGTGGGTGTTCTCCTAAATCTTGTAAACGTTTAGCTTCTTCAATAAATAATTCTGTAGCTTTTTTTAAAGCGTGAGTTCCTGACTGTTTAGGTGCAAGTTGCTTGATTACACAAGTTTCATTGAGTTTCTGGCTATCTTCCGCTAAATAGGTTCTCCCAAAACCACCTTCAGCAGAAAGCACCCGCAATACTCGAAAGCGATTGATTAATAATGGTATCAATGGGGTTCTGCAAGATTGACAAAACTTGTGATCATCAGGGTTGATAGGTTGGGAACAATTCGGGTTTAAACAGCAGATCATAATCTGTGGCAGATGACTGTATAACCTTTATTATACAACATAAGTAATTCTCCGTTCCTTCCTGATATAGGAGTATGTACTTAAATGAAATACATCATCAGCCCCCTCCCCTTCACAAGGCTATGGTGTATAGTCTAATCAAGTTGCCATCTAGGGTTTTAATGCCCCCTAACCCCCAATTCTGGGGGAATCAGAATTTCAAAGTCCCCCAAACTTGGGGGATTTAGGGGGCTAAATAAGCTTGTATCTCACTTAAGCGATAATCGCTATATAATACTAAATTAACAACTGCAATCTTTTAAATAGTATGAGTGAAACCCTGGCTGATATTGCTATACCACCGCAGTTTCCTGATCATACTCAACTACCGGAGTCTGATGGTACTTTCGTGAAGAATTTTCAAGAACATCCCCAAAGTATAATTATCACAGATTCCATAATTCAAACTTTACAAAAAAAACATCCCGACGGACAATTTTGTATAGGTCAAGATTGTGGGATTTATTGGCGAGAAACTGAACCACCGGAAAAAGGAACAGTAGCACCAGATTGGTTTTATGTCCCTGATGTAGCACCAAGATTAGATGGTAAAATTCGTCGTTCCTATGTTTTATGGCGGGAATATATTCCTCCATTAATTGTTATAGAATTAGCCAGTGGTAATGGTGACGAAGAAAGAGATTCAACCCCTCTAGCGGGTTTACAAGAAGGTGAAAGACCTGGTAAATTTTGGGTATATGAACGTATTATCCGTGTTCCCTATTATGCCATCTATGAAGTTAATAATGGCAAATTAGAGGTTTATCATTTGGTGGATTTTGCTTACCAAAAAATCCAGCTTAACGAACGTGGACATTATCCTATTGCGCCCTTAAGTGTAGAATTGGGACTATGGCAAGGAAGTTACTTAAATAATCCTGAACAACTTTGGCTGCGCTGGTGGGATTTAGATGGTAATTTGTTATTGGTAGGTCAAGAAGAAGCCCAATTACAAAAATTAAGGGCTGAACAACAACAACAAAGGGCTGAACAAGCAGAACGAAAGGCTGCACAATTAGCCGAACGTTTACGGGCGATGGGTATAAATCCAGATGATGATTTTTGATTTATAATTAAATAAACAAACCACTCCAGGCACAGAGGACACAGAGAAAAGATGCAAAGGGCAATTTTATCCAGGAATTTACAGTTTAAACTTAATTGGGTGAGTTTTTTTGCTGATTTCCTGTTAGCTGGTATGGTGTTTGGTCCCCCTATTGCTCCTTTTTTAGCTGGGTCTGGTGTGTTTGTGCTTCCGGGGATTGCGGACATTATTTACTTTATGGGTAATCATGTCTGTCCCCAGCCTACTATGGGTTTAGAGTTAGCACCACCTTTTATTATGGCGGTATGTATGCGTTGTTATGGGACCGTAAGTGGTTTGTTAATTACTCGAATTTTATATGGTTTAACTAAGGGAAAAGGCTCTTTTTGGTTAAATCAATATGGTTGGACAGGTGCGGCTTTTGCTAGTATATTAATGATGGCTTATCCCTTGGAATTAGCGGCGCAAATTTTCGATTTGTGGGATTTTAATAATTATATTGTTACCCCATTTGGTTTAATTACTGGTTTAGCTTGGGGTTTATTTACTATGCCCATTTTCCATGATCAATAATTCATTAGCTTATAAGAAAATAGGCTGAAAACCCCGGAATGAACGACTAAAAATCCGTAAGTATTCAGCCATAGCACTTGTTTATGCCCAGATCGCCGACTTCTTTTATTGATTGTGTCCATATAGCAGGGAACAGGGAACAGGGAACAGGGAACAGGGAACAGAGTTGAAAGTCATGAGAGTGTATAGTTTTTTAGGTAAATTCTGTATCTCATTAAAGTGCATACCGCTATATGACTCGGTGACTCGGTGACTCCTTCTTCCTGACTCCTTCTTCCTGACTCGGTGACTCGGTGACTCCTGAATTCTTACCTACTACCCATTTTAAAATTTGAGTTTAACATAATGCCAACTCCCACTGATAACTTGATTATAGCTGGGTTTCATGCCCTGTCTGATCCTATTAGAGTCAGTGTTATAGAACTTCTGCGTCAGTGTGAACTTTGTGTATGTGATTTATGTGATGCCTTACATATTAATCAATCAAAACTTTCCTTTCACCTGAAAACTCTTAAAGAGGCAAATTTAGTCAATGCACGTCAAGAAGGACGTTGGATTTATTACAGTTTGAATATTGCCCAATTTCAGATTTTAGAAGCATATTTAGCAGAATTTCGCCTTTATTCTGGGGTTTTATCCAGTCGTTGTTGTCCATAAAGTTAATCAGGAAATCTGGCAATTTTTTGGTAAATATGATCAAAATTTTGTTAGGTTGGGCTATTGCTTAACTTGACTCAATAATCAGACTTTCTCAAGAAATAAAGCGTAAATTCCCATTTTCTCAACCCCCAACTACCAAATTACGTAAAATTAAATCTACTCTGGGTGCAAAACCATCACCATATTCAGCCGGAAAATGGGTAATTACATAAAATGCTTTACCATTTTGTTCTCCAATATAGATATTACCCAGGATATTCTTACCGTGGCTAAAAGCAATATTTTGTTTTACCCAAGGGTAGGTTTTATTCCGATTCCGGTTGACTACACGCCATTTATTGGCAGCAATTAAACCGTTTTTACTATTAATAAATTTACTTACTTGTGCATAATTTTGTAAATTACTTAAAAATGCCAAATGAACATAAGCATTTTCATTTTTTTTGCCGCCAAAGTTGACAATAAATCGAACGCCTTGTCCTTCTCCTGAACTTGTAGATTCTACTAAAAAATCCTGTGAGGGAAAGTAGGTGATAAAGAGAGGATTTTGATATAGTTTGAGTGTAATCTGGGTTTTTTCACCTTCGACAGATAAGGTAGCTTTTTTCGTCGCTGGTCTAGTTGACTGGGGTTTTTGACCAGCTAATAATATTATTTGAGTATTAGTCAGAGAGTGATTTTTAGCAACTTGATAATTCGCTAAACTAGGGTTAGTTAATGTTAAAACTACTAGCGTTGTTGGTGCGATAAAATTAATAAAATTCATGATTTTTATAGAATAAATACGCAGATTTAAGTCCAGTTGGATCACAGGCGTGACAAAAATCACATATATACATGACTTAGATCCTACCGTGAAAATCCTTATATTGGCATAATAAGAGCTAACTGAACTCTAGCCGAGTCATTAATAGGGAACATACTAATCACCGACAGCTTACCATAAGTTTGTCGGTTTTTTATCGTCAGTCAATTGCTGAGTCTAGGATAACTATAACACTATATTTATGATAATCATAAGTATATAGATAGGTAATAATACTGATTTAATTAAAATTGACAGGAAGTTACTCCGCTATGATAGGCATTTTCTAGGATCGGGGATTTCAGATTTTAGATTAAAAAAATTCTGCTGATGAAAATATCCCCACAACTGGTTGATAACCTGACAAATTTTGCCATAGTCACTACCAACTGTGGGGAAGTGATGATCAAATTGCGAATGTTATGATTAGTGGGTGCTAAGATTTTTAGTGAAAACTAGCACGGGCATTTTAGGACATCGCTTGAATGATGTAATCAAAGTAAGGTGCGGTGGCCATAGCGTCTTCAGTATTTAATAAATCCAAAGATGCTTGTTTGAGAGCATTGATAGCTTCCACCATTCCGGGAACAGGAACGCCTAGAGAATTGTACATTTCCCGTACACCAATCAAACCAATTTTTTCAATGGGTTCTTTGTCACCAGCAAGTACACCGTAGGTAATTAGGCGTAAGTACCAGCCAAAGTCCCGAATACACAAAGCCCGTTGTTTGTCACCGTAAGCATTTCCACCAGGGGCGATAAAGTCAGGGCGCTTTTGCCAAAGTTTTTTGGTGGCCTCTTGAACGATTTTTTTCTCGTTTTCTGAAAGGGTAGCAGCGATTCTTGTGCGTTGCATACCTGTTTCTAAAAATTCTTTGATGCTTTTGAGTTCGCCACTGCTAGGGTAACGCAGTTCGTCGTCAGCTTGGAGAATAACTTGGCTAATTACAGTCATGATTATCTAATGACCTGAAATGTTGATTATTTGCTAGTTTACCGACTCAGAGGGACATTCGTGAAGTCTATGGGAAGATAGGGGTAAATCTGTTCACATTTCTACACAGGTGAAGTTAATAGGAGTCAGGAGTCACCGAGTCAGAAGTCAAAGAATCAATTATGATAGTGTTTCCTGGTTGTTTGCTGTCTATTGATCCTTTTCACTTCCATTTAAGAGCCTTTTTTGCATAACTAGCAACTTACGTTAATATCTTCAATCAGGAGACTGGAAAGGCTATAGAAGCAAAACTTGGTGAGAGGAGTTAATCCTCTGACTTGGTTGGTATAGCTGCTATTTCTCCTTCCCAGGTTAGGATGAAAGACATTCGGAAAGTTCTGTGGAAAGATTTTCGTTTTTCCCTGTTCTCTAATCCCTGACCAATGAATAATATAATGACTAATATAATGTGGCGACAAGGTGAAGTTATAGAATTAGAAATTTCTGATTTAAGCGATACTGGCGATGGTGTAGGACGCTTTGATCAGCGCGTGGTTTTTGTTCCTGATACGGTGGTAGGCGATCGCGCTCTTGTCAAATTACTCCATGTTAAGCCAAAATATGCTCATGGTCAGGTGCAGGATTTATTAACTGCTTCCCCTCAACGAATACGACCAAGTTGTATCGTGGCTGATAAATGTGGTGGTTGTCAGTGGCAACATATTAATTATGACTACCAGTTAATAGCCAAGCAAAATCAAGTTAAGCAAGCTTTAGAGCGCATTGGAGGTTTTATTAACCCACAGATAAACCCTGTTTTAGTAGCTGCTTCACCCTTAGATTATCGCAACAAAGTAACCTACCCCTTGGGGATATCTGCCACAGGTCAAGTACAAGCCGGTTATTATCACAAAGGCAGTCATAAATTAATTAACTTGAATCAATGTCCAGTTCAAGACCAGCGCTTGAACATTTTATTAACTGAAATAAAATTAGATATTCAAAAGCAAGGTTGGTCAATTTATGACGAAACCCAGCATAAAGGATTAATTCGCCATTTAGGCCTACGCATTGGCCGCAGAACTGGGGAAATACTGCTAACTTTGGTAGTCAAGGATTGGAATTTACCAGGAATTGAAAACCAAGCACAGCAATGGTTACAGCGTTATCCCCAGTTAGTTGGAATCTCACTCAATCGTAATAGCGATCGCACAAATGCTATATTTGGATCACAAACCCGTTGTTTAGCTGGAGTCCCCTACCTGCGTGAAACATTCGCTAACTTAGAATTTCAAATCTGTCCAGATACATTTTTTCAAGTATCCACAGAAACCGCCGAAGCACTTTTAGATACAATTAAGGCAGAACTGAATTTACAAGGTCATGAAGTCTTACTTGATGCCTATTGTGGCATTGGCACATTAACTTTACCCCTAGCGAAACAAGTACGACACATTACCGGTTTAGAATTGCAATCAACAGCAGTAGAACAAGCTATTATCAACGCCCAAAACAATGGCATTAATAATGTTACCTTTCAAGTCGGCGCGGTGGAAAAAATTCTCCCCAATCTAGAAATCATCCCAGATATTGTTTTACTAGATCCTCCACGCAAAGGATGTGAAATTAACGTTATCAAAACATTAAGAAAACTGAAACCATTTCAGATAGTTTACGTCAGTTGTAAAGTATCTACCCTTGCCCGTGACCTGAAATTACTTTGTGAAGATGGGCTGTATAAACTCACAAAGGTACAACCTGCTGACTTCTTTCCCCAAACAGCTCATGTAGAAGCAGCAGCATTTCTGACCTTATCAGAAAATGATAAGAGTAATTAATTCTTTACAAAAATAAAAATCAGGAATTTGTACTCTAGTGGTCACTCATAATGCTAGAATAAAATTACATAAAAAATAGAAACTCATCTTCTTTTAAAAAAATCGAAGGTGTATAATATCTTAAGCAATATGAACGGAATTGTCTTGATTACAAACCAGCAGTTAAGGAAAGTAGCTTCCTACTCCTGTTCAAAAATAGCAGTTTTCAGGTATCTGCTCAATGAACAAATTAACTCTAACAAACTGTTAATAAGCAATCAAATTCATCTCTTAAGTTACTAGCCAAGAGCATTTTTATAAATTTAGTTTTACAGACGCAAGTTTGAAGGCACCATGACTACCTAAATTTTTTATCAGAATGCCTGTAAAAGCAAACTGATGTCTAGCTAACTAAAAAAAGCTACGGGGTTTCTCTTGTGATTACCATTTCTCTTCGTCCAGTTAGACAGTATTGGGGGACAATTAGTTTTGCTTCCACCCTTTACCTTTGTCCAATACTAGATTTACTCTTGACCCACATTCCCGCAAAATTACAGTCAGAACTGCGACTAGGACTGCAAGAAGCCCTAGTAAATGCTGCTAAACATGGGAATAATCTTGATCCCAGTAAATTAGTAGTAGTTCGTTTCTCATTAATAGATAATCAGTATTGGTGGGTAATTTCAGATCAGGGTAGTGGCTTCACTCCCACCATAGCAGGTGATGGTGATTCCGATGACTATTTACCACCAGACGAAGCTGAAAGTGGTCGGGGTATGTCCTTACTGCATCAGATTTTTGACCAAGTAGAATGGAATCGCCAAGGTACAGAACTCAGGCTTTGTAAGCAATTAGAAAGCCGTGGTTTATTATCATTGTTGAGGTGAGAGGGAAAAGAGAACAGGCAAGAGGCAAGAGTAAAAATAAATATTCCCCTTATGTCCTCATTCCTTTATGACCTCACGCTTGTGTCCATGGGTGGGACAGGGAGGGGCAGAAATTGATTTATCTAGCCAGCCCACAGCTTGCTCTAACCTAGCTTGTGCCTCTTGGGGTTCATTTTTGACCAGAAATACCATAGCTGCCGCCACCTGCTCACTAGCGCGGGCATTGCGGTTAGACTTGAGACGATGCCAATCATCAGGAGAAATACTGAGTCTTGCCATCAAGGCTTGCGCGAGTTCCAAAGTGCTAAGATCATTTAACTGACTAATTTGAGACATAGGGCTAAGTGCTGAGTCACTAGACAAAAGTTAAGATGTAATCATCATAGCCAATGACCCATCACCCATGACCAAACCAGAAGAAAATCCCCAGCTAGACTTTGAACAGGAACTAGAGGAAGTAGAAACTTCACTCCGCTTCTTAAAAGATAGATATGCCCAAGTGCAAAAAGATCAACAACAAAAGGCACAATGGCAACAGGAATTAAAGAATTTAAAGCAAAATAGAAATCAGACTCCAGAAATGAAGGCAGAATTAACCCGTCTGCAAAAACAGTTAGAAGCCATAGAAATCAACCTAGAAAGCCAGTTATTTTCTTGGACTAGCTTGAAAAGACCTTTTTGGCAAGCCGTCCGTTTTGGCGGTTTAGGCGTTATTATGGGTTGGCTGTTAAAATCTTGGGTTGGGTGATGGAATTTTGGATTTTAGATTTTGGATTTTGGATTTTGGATTGTATTTACATCAAGTCGAATGATATCAAATCAGAAATTTTATAATTTAGATCCTCCTGTTTTCAGCCTCTATTTTGCTAAAATTAGGATTATATATTCAAAAAACAACTTGTATAAAATGATTAATCATCGCATCGCACAAATCTTAAAAACTGGTCAACCTGAAGAAAATTTAACAGTTAAAGGTTGGGTAAGAACAAAACGCGAATTAAAAGGATTTGCCTTTCTTGAACTTAATGATGGTTCATCTTTAGCTAATTTGCAAGTTGTTATTAATCAAGATTTGCCAGACTATGAAGCAATATTAAAACAGATAAATACAGGTGGTTCTGTCGAAGTTACAGGAGTGTTAGTAGCTTCTCAAGGAAAAGGGCAAAGAATAGAATTAAAGGCGGATACAGTCAAAGTATACGGAGATGCTGATCCCGAAACATATCCACTACAAAAGAAACGTCATTCCTTTGAGTTTCTGAGAACCATTGCCCATTTGCGTGGCAGAACTAACTCCTTTGGGGCAGTATTCCGGGTGAGAAATGCTTGCGCGACGGCAATTCATCAATTTTTTCAACAACGGGGCTTTTTATGGGTACATACTCCCATTATTACCGCCAGTGATTGTGAAGGGGCTGGAGAATTATTTAGTGTTACTAATTTCAATTTAAAGAATGTTCCCAAAACAGAAAATCAAGAAATTGATTATAGTCAAGACTTCTTTAGTAAACCTGCATATTTAACAGTCAGTGGTCAATTAGAAGCCGAAATTATGGCCATGGCTTTTACTAATGTCTACACCTTTGGACCCACATTCCGCGCTGAAAATTCTAACACATCTCGTCACTTAGCCGAATTTTGGATGGTTGAACCAGAAATGGCTTTTTGTGATTTAGATGGTGATATGGATTTAGCAGAAGAGTTTCTCAAATACATTTTTAAATATGTCATGGAAACCTGTCCAGAAGACATGGAATTTTTCAACGACCGGATTGATAAAACTGTCTTAGAAACAGCCAATAATATTATCAATAATCAATTTGAAAGGTTAACTTATACAGAAGCAGTCAAACTTTTAGAAAAAGCCGATGTCAAATTTGATTATCCTGTCAGTTGGGGTGCAGATTTACAATCAGAACATGAACGCTATTTAGCGGAACAATTGTTTAAAAAACCTGTCATTGTTACAGACTATCCCGCGCAAATCAAAGCCTTTTATATGCGGTTGAGTGATGATGAAAAAACCGTTCGCGCTATGGATATTTTAGCACCAAAAATAGGGGAAATTATTGGCGGTTCACAACGGGAAGAAAGATTAGATGTGTTAGAAAAACGGGTATTAGCACAGGGAATGAAAACAGAAGATTTATGGTGGTATTTAGATTTACGTCGTTATGGTACTGTTCCCCATGCTGGTTTCGGTTTGGGTTTTGAAAGATTGGTGCAATTTATGACGGGTATGGGTAATATTCGGGATGTAATTCCCTTCCCCCGCACACCACAAAGCGCGGAGTTTTAATATTTGGTTGGTAGGGGTTTAGCAATGCTAAACCCTGTTTTTTGTCTGAATCAGGAGCGTAAGTCCTAAAAATAATAAAAAACCGTAATTAACATTATGAACACCTCACAACTGCGTCAAGAAATAAACTACAACTTAGAAAAGCTATCTCCAGATAATTTAAAAATAGTTGCCGAATTTTTAGCTTATCTAGCAGATAAAGAAAGGGAACTAGCTACTCAAGAACTACTTGATATTCCTGGTTTTATCGCATCTTTTGAAAGAGGTAAACAAGATGTAATTGAAGGTCGAGTTAAAAATTGGAGAAATATCAGGTCTATTGCTCATCGTTCTAAGGTTTATGAATAAACTTGAATAAATTATTATGAGAAAATCCCGGAAATGAAATTTACACTTTAATTGAATTTTTAGATGCTTTAGGTTATCGCATTGCTTTAGTATCTAAAGAGTAAATTTATCTGATTCAGGTAGGACTTACGCAAGATGTAACTAAAACCCTGATTATTCCGTAGGGGTAATTCATGTAGCTTGCTTCCCGAAGGGTATTACCCCTACTTTCGTTCTATTTTGCGTAAGTCCTATCAGGATGTCCAGGATTTTAGGATTCACAGGATGAAAACAGGAAGTTGATCACTAATTAAGACTTGATTAATTAATGTTAAAGCAAGATGAGGTTAAGATTGTAGGCGATTTTCAGGTCAATTTAATATCAAATTCACTCTAAGTATTTATTATCCCACCGCAAAACCTGTAAATTGCCGCTTATAAGGAGCATGAAATCCTAAAACAATATCTTCTTTAGGTACACCAGCAGCCATTAATTCATTAGCAATACCAATTTCTGTACCATCTCTTTGTATCCAGATTTTATCATCTTTAATATCAACATGAATGATCACCCCATAAGTTCTAATTTGTTGTTTCCAACCAATATTTAATACTTGATAATGATGACGTTGCGTATCAAAAAGCAATTGAATTTCTGTACCATTAGCTATATCATTACGAGAATGATTACTTAAAATATCTTGAATAATTTGTGAGTAATTTATTCTTTCCATAAAACAATCTCCTGGTTGAAAGAATCAAAAATTAAAACCTTAATTTGATATTCTTTTAAAGATTCTTGGATAAATTGATCTAAAATAATGGGATACAAGCCCCGTCCTTCTAGGACGGCTTTTCTTGATTTTTGATATATTCCTTTAATATTTCTAACGGCGCACCTCCTACAGAAATAGCAAAACTAACTAAACTATCAGCAGATATACCTTCAGTTTGAGTAATTTCTAAAAGTGCTGCTTTCAGTTCTGGAGTAATGGCAATGCTTAGGGTATCTTGGATATTTTATCAGCGAGCTACATAGTTGATGACACTAATTCTTAATACCCGTTGTAGCAATACCTTGAATAAACTGCCGTTGGCCAATTAAAAATAACACCATAACTGGTATGGTCGCAATTGTCACTGCTGCCATCATTAATGGCCAATTATTTGTAAACTGCTGTTGAAATTCTGCTAAAGCTAACTGTACTGTTCTTAACTCTGGCTTTGTGGTAAATACTAAAGGCTTAAATAAATCATTCCATTCACCAATGAAGGTAAATAGAAATAAAGTTACTAAAGCTGGACGTGCTAAAGGTAACATGATTTCCCATAAAATTTGCAGTCGGTTTGCACCATCAATAGCGGCTGCTTCCTCTAGTTCTACGGGAATGGTTTGGAAATATTGACGCAAGAGAAAAATACCAAAACCATTGGCCGCAGTTGGTAAAATTAACGCCCAGTAGGTATTAATCAGATGTCCCCACTTGAGTACCAAAAAGATCGGAATTACTAGCAACTGAAAAGGAATGACTAAAGTTGCTACCACCACTAAAAGTAACCCTTGTCTACCCCGAAATTTTAGCCGCGCGAGGGCGTAACCAGCTAAAGCTGATGTGAAAATTTGAAAAGCCGTAACTGCGATCGCTACTAAGGTAGAATTAGCGAAGGCTAGTAAAAACTTCCCTTGTTCCCATGCCTGGTGATAATTAGCTAAAGTCCAGTTATTGATGGCCATACCTGCTGTTGTTCCCTCACCACCCAAAGATGTCAGGAAAACAACAACCAGCGGTGCTAAAATGACGACAACCCCGACCAGTAGCACTAACAGGCTCAACAAATTACCATTTTTGAGATTCCATTTTAGCTTTGACATTGGCTATGACTCCATACATTTGTTTTTCTGGTAGTAATACCATCAGTAAAAACTAATCTAATTACTATAGTTTCTTGTTAAGTTAAATTAAATCACAGTGATAATTATCCCAAAATGATCGGGTAATTTAAGTTCTTGTATCAAATGATTCATTTCTAGGAGCAAGTAGACCATGCAGCAGGTTTTAGACCAAGTTGAAAAAATTGATTTCCAAAGCGAAATATATAAAGATGCTTATAGTCGCATTAATGCAATTGTAATTGAAGGGGAACAAGAAGCCCACGAAAATTACATCACATTGGCAAAACTGCTGCCGGCACATGAAGAGGAACTAATTCGCCTTTCCAAAATGGAAAGTCGTCACAAAAAAGGATTTGAAGCCTGTGGACGGAACTTAAAAGTTACCCCAGATTTGGAATTTGCCAAAGAGTTTTTCTCAGGACTACACGAAAATTTCCAAACCGCAGCCAAAGAAGGTAAAGTTGTTACCTGTCTCTTGATCCAATCTTTAATTATTGAATGTTTTGCGATCGCAGCCTATAACATCTACATTCCCGTAGCTGATGATTTTGCCCGTAAAATTACAGAAGGCGTAGTCAAAGAAGAATATAGTCACCTCAACTTTGGTGAAGTGTGGTTACAAAAAAACTTTGCAGACTCCCAAGCTGAATTAGAAGCAGCAAATCGCCAAAACCTCCCTCTAGTCTGGAAAATGCTTAACCAAGTAGCAGATGATGCCAAAGTTTTAGCCATGGAAAAAGACGCTTTAATAGAAGACTTTATGATTCAATACGGTGAAGCCTTGAGTAATATTGGTTTCACAACCCGTGATATCATGCGTCTTTCCGCTTACGGACTGGCAACCGTTTAAATAATAACCATAGGGGTGACGATTTTGTTACCCCATATTGGGAGTAGGGGAGTAGGGGGTGGGGGAGTAACCGTCAACAGTTAACTGTGAACATTGACCCCTTATGTAGTATTTTTAATAGATTAGATATTAGCAACTAATTTCCCATTTTTGCACGACAGCACACGCCTAATATATCACTCCATGTTTGGTTTAATTGGACATCTGACTAGTTTAGAACACGCGCAATCAGTAGCTCAGGAATTGGGATATCCAGAATATGCCGATCAAGGGTTAGACTTTTGGTGTAGCGCTCCACCACAGATAGTTGATCATATAACTGTCACCAGTATTACCGGGCAAAAAATAGAAGGCAAGTATGTAGAGTCTTGCTTTTTACCGGAAATGCTGGCAAATCGCCGCATCAAAGCCGCAACGCGCAAAATCTTAAATGCTATGGCTCATGCTCAAAAGCATGGCATTGATATTACAGCTTTAGGCGGATTTTCCTCAATTATCTTTGAAAACTTTAATTTAGAACAGTTCAAACAAGTTCGCAATATTGACCTAGAGTTTGAACGCTTCACCACAGGTAATACTCATACAGCATACATTATCTGTAAGCAAGTAGAAGCAGTTTCTCAAAAACTAGGGATTGAATTGTCCAAAGCCACTGTAGCTGTGTGTGGTGCAACTGGGGATATTGGGAGTGCAGTCACCCGTTGGCTAGATAAAAAAACAGATGTCCAGGAATTACTATTAATTGCTAGAAATCAAGAACGTCTTCAGGAACTGCAAGCAGAACTAGGACGGGGAAAAATTATGGGATTGGAGGAAGCATTACCCCAAGCCGATATTGTTGTTTGGGTTGCTAGTATGCCCAAAGGCGTAGAAATTGACCCAACTACATTAAAACAACCCTGTTTATTAATTGATGGTGGCTATCCAAAAAACTTAGGCACAAAAATTCAGCATTCTGGGGTGTATGTCTTAAACGGTGGCATAGTTGAGCATTCCTTAGATATTGACTGGAAAATTATGAAAATTGTTAATATGGATGTACCAGCCCGTCAATTATTTGCTTGTTTTGCAGAATCTATGCTACTGGAATTTGAGAAGTTACATACTAACTTTTCTTGGGGGCGCAATCAGATTACCGTAGAGAAAATGGACCAAATTGGTCAAATGTCCAGAAAACACGGTTTTAGACCATTGCTAGTTTAGTCAAAAGGCAAGAGGCAAGAGGCAAGAGGCAAAAGCCAAGATAAATATTATCCTGTTCTTCCTGTTCCCTGTTCCCTGTTCCCTGTTCCCTGTTCCCTGTTCCCTGTTCCCTATTCCCTATTCCCTATTCCTTTAATATGGCAACCACTGAGCGCAAACCGCTACTGTTAGATTTTGAAAAGCCTTTAGCAGAACTGGCCACTCGCATTGACCAAATTCGTCAACTTGCTGAAGAAAATGGTGTGGATGTTTCTGGGCAAATTCGCCAACTAGAAACACGGGCGATGCAATTACGACAAGAAATTTTTAGTAGTTTAACACCATCCCAACGACTCCAAGTAGCTCGTCACCCTCGCCGCCCTAGTACCTTAGATTATATCCAGTCTATTAGTGATGAATGGATGGAGTTGCATGGCGATCGCTGTGGTGGAGATGACCCCGCTTTAGTTGGTGGTGTTGGCCGTGTTAATGGTCAACCCGTGATGATGTTAGGACATCAAAAAGGCCGGGATACTAAAGATAACGTAGTCCGGAACTTTGGCATGGCTGCCCCTGGAGGCTACCGCAAAGCCCTACGGCTTATGGAACACGCCAATAAATTCAATATGCCAATTTTGACATTTATTGATACTCCGGGAGCTTGGGCGGGCATAGAAGCAGAGCACCAAGGACAAGGAGAGGCGATCGCCTATAATCTGCGAGAAATGTTTTGCTTTGATGTGCCGATTATTTGTACAGTTATTGGTGAAGGTGGATCCGGTGGGGCGTTGGGTATTGGTGTAGGCGATCGCCTATTGATGTTTGAACACTCAGTTTATACAGTTGCTACACCCGAAGCTTGTGCCGCAATCTTATGGAAAGATGCCAGCAAATCTCCTCAAGCTGCTGTAGCCTTGAAAATTGTCTCCCATGACCTGAAAAACTTGGGCATTATTGATCAAATTCTCCCCGAACCTTTAGGGGGCGCACATTCTGACCCCTTAACCGCCGCAACCAACCTCAAGCAAGCCTTAGTAGAAAACCTAGACGAACTCAACCGTCTAACACCTGCTGAACGCCGTCAACTTCGCTATGATAAATTCCGCAACATCGGCGTTTTTACAGAACTTGCTCATTAAAAATACTCAAAACTATAGCATAAAAACACAGCAATGCTATAATTGCCTATGGCTGCTCAAAGATTTTTTAACAATCTTCAAGAGCTATAGGCATTTGTATTGCAGGTAAAAGGCAATAGACGGGGGAGCAGAGGAGCAATAGTTTTGCGGTTAATAGTCAACCGTCAACCGTCAACTGTCAACCATCAACTGTTACCTATTCCACAATTAATTTATGAGTAGCTGTTGGCTGATAGCCCAGCTAAAAAGTTGGACAATACCATGAGTTTTGAGCAAAAAAGACGCGCCTTAATTACTGGTGCTAGTAGCGGAATTGGTAAAGCAACGGCTTTAGCATTTGCAAAAGCTGGAATAGATATAGCCTTAGTTGGTCGTTCTCAAAATAATTTAGACTTCGTAAGCAAAGCAGCGCGTGAATTTGGAGTTGAAGCCAAAGCTTTCTGTGTGGACTTAGCTGAAGTTGCCGAAGTTAAAGCTAAAATTCAGGCGATCGCCCATGAATTTGGTAACATAGATATTCTCATTAATAATGCTGGTATTGGATATACAGGAAACCTGAGCGACACACCTCTAGAAGACTGGCAGCAAGTAATTAACGTCAATCTCACTAGTGTATTTCAGTGCATGATGGGAATTTTGCCAGGAATGCGCCAACAAGGCCAAGGCACAATCATTAATATTGCCTCTATTGCCGCCAAACAAGCTTTTGCAGGTTGGGGAGCATACTGCGTCAGCAAAGCCGGACTCCTTTCCCTATCCCAAACCCTTGCACAAGAAGAACGTGCTAATGGCATTCGCGTCATGGCCATTTGTCCAGGTTCTGTAAACACAGAAATTTGGGATACCCCCACAGTTAAAGCTAACTTTGACCGTTCCCAAATGTTAACTCCAGAAATTGTGGCCCAAACAATTCTCCACACTGTCTTATTACCACAACAAGCAGTAATTGAAGAATTAACCATTATGTCCAATGCTGGTGTTCTCTAATCGGTGATTTCGTCATTTATTTCTCATGACAAATGACCGAAAAACTTTAGATTTTAGATTTTAGATTTTAGATTTTACGTTGGGAATTTTCGGTACCAATCTCGCCCCTTCTGGGCGCAATTAATCCCAAAATCGCCAATATAAAATCAGAAAAACTCCACCCTCTAGGGTGAAGTAAATCGTAAATCCAAAATTGTAAATCCAAAATTGATTGACAACTGACAACTAAACCAATCACAAATTACCAAAATTCAATCATGACTATCGCTAGTCCAAATGGTTCTAATCTCTCTCAATCGCCCCTGATTCCTGACTTAGCAGAAGTTATTGTTCGCCCAGACCGCAATACTCATGATGGTAAAGTAGCAGAAATACATCCACCATCAGATGAAACCATGGACGAGATGATGGCAGCAGTCCGCACCATGCTAGTAGGAGTAGGAGAAGATCCAGAACGGGAAGGACTTCTTAAAACACCTAAGCGTGTAGCTAAGGCCATGAAGTTTCTCACCAGTGGCTACAATGAATCCTTAGAAGACCTCATCAATGGTGCAATCTTTGACGAAGGACATGATGAGATGGTGTTAGTTAGAGATATTAATTTCTTTAGCTTATGTGAACATCATATGTTGCCATTTATGGGTAGAGCGCACGTTGCTTATATTCCCAATCAAAAAGTTGTGGGATTAAGTAAACTAGCCCGAATTGTGGAAATGTATTCTCGCAGATTGCAAGTCCAAGAAAGATTAACTCGCCAAATTGCCGAAGCATTGCAAACAGTTCTCGAACCTAAAGGCGTTGCTGTGGTTATGGAAGCTAGTCATATGTGTATGGTGATGCGCGGAGTCCAAAAACCCGGTTCTTGGACAGTCACCAGTTCCATGGTAGGGGTATTCCAAGAAGAACACAAAACCCGTGAGGAATTCTTTAATTTAATTCGTCACCAAGCTTCATTCTTTTAGGAAGGCAAGAGGCAGGGGAGCAGGGGTTAACAGTCAGCAGTCACCTATTCCCTAAATTTTGAAACAATAAAGCCACCTGGTCTAAATCTTTGTTACCTGGTGAGTGTTCTACACCACTGGATAAATCAATGCCATTAGGTGTAATCTGACTTAGGGCAGTTAAAATATTATCTGGTGTCAGTCCCCCGGCTAAAAACCAAGGAAGAGAAGGGTTAAATCTTTCTAGCATTTGCCAATCTAAGGTTTGCCCTGTTCCTCCTAACTGTTGGGGATGGTAGGCATCAAGTAGTAGAGTATCTACATAATCAGTGTAATTAGTTGTGGTTTGTAGATGCTCTAAACTGCGGACTCGTAAAGCTTTGATAATTTCTACTTGGGATAGAGATTGACGTAATTGATAGCAAAATTCTGGTGTTTCATCTCCATGTAATTGCACACCAGTTAAACCAGACTCTTGAACTACTTGACGAATTTCTGAAATAGTTGTGTTGGCAAAAACGCCAATTTTATCAATATTTGGGGGAAGTGGGGCTATGGCTGCCTGAATTTGGGCTATGGTAACGTAGCGAGGGGAACTAGGAACACAGATAAATCCTAGCGCTGTTGCACCTAGAGACGCTATAGCTATTGACTGCTGTGGTTGAGTGATGCCGCAAATTTTAACCCGCATTTCCACCTGAAAAGTTACAAATAATCACAAAAGTATCTTAATTGAAGTTAAAAACTTTTGCTTTGTCCTGGGTAATTTTATAATTTTGTACGATTATACTCATTTTTTCATTGAGGAGACACACCATCATGTCATCAATTTTATTAGCCGCAGCATCCGTTCCTGTTACCCCGGTGTGGAGTCCTACAGTTGGCATCATTATCAGTGCCAGCAGCGCAGTTATACTTTTACTTACTTTTGCACTTAAATCTGCTAAAGTTGGACCATCTATGCCCATGCTACCTGTGAGTATACCAGGATTTATTGGTGCAATGGCTCTTGGTCATGTAGTGGGAATTGGCATTGTTTTAGGACTAACTAATATTGGCCGCTTGTAAGTTGGTTTGATATTCCTTTTTTGTCGGCAGCGATAGGGTGATTCATTACTGATCACTTTTTTTGGCAGATTCCAGATCCCTGACTTCTTAGAAGTCGGGGATCTATGGTTTGCTGTTTCGTGATCAAAGGTGGGAAATTGTCTATCCTAGAGTTATAGCAAGAGGTAGTGGTATGGCTAACGCTACGCTGACCAACCGCGGCAGGAGGCAAGAGGGAAAGCCTTATCCTGCATGATTTTTAAGTTTCACTTTCAACTACATACCGCTATATAAGCCTACATTTCTAATTTATAAAAAAATTTCTGGAAATATATAATGATGCAAACTAATTGGAAAATCGGTTCTTTATTTGGCATTCCTTTATTTTTAGACCCCTCCTGGTTTGTAATTTTGGGGTTAACTACTCTCAATTTTGGCTTTGCTTACCAATATTGGGGGACTGTCATAGGTTGGAGTGCTGGTTTAATTATGGCACTGCTATTATTTGCTTCGGTGCTACTGCATGAGTTGGGACATAGTTTAGTGGCAGAATCCCAAGGAATTAAGGTAAATTCGATCACGTTGTTTTTCTTTGGAGGAATTGCAGCAATAGAGGAAGAATCAAAAACTCCCGGTCAAGCTTTTCAGGTGGCGATCGCTGGTCCTGCGGTAAGTATTATCCTATTTTTATTACTGCGTCTAGGTTCAAGTGTAATTCCTGATAGTAACCCCCTCAGCACTATGACGGGAGATTTATCAAGAATTAATTTAGTTGTGGCTTTATTTAATTTAATTCCTGGTTTACCGTTGGACGGAGGACAGGTGTTAAAATCAGCTTTGTGGAAAATTACAGGCGATCGCTTTAAAGCTGTACACTTAGCAGCAAAGTCTGGACAAATTTTAGGTTATAGTGCGATCGCTTTAGGATTTGTGATTGATTTCTTGACCAAGGACTTTATCACAGGTTTATGGATTGTTTTAATCGGTTGGTTTGGGGTGCGTAATGCCAAAAGCTATGATAATGTCACCACATTACAAGAAACTTTACTTGAGTTAGTAGCATCTGATGGCATGACTCGTAATTTTCGGGTAGTTGATGCTAATCAAACCTTGCGAGAATTCGCTGATTTGTATTTATTGGAAAATACTGCACCCCAAGTTTATTTTGCTGCTGCTGATGGTCGTTATCGAGGTTTAGTGAATATTAATGATTTACGCACCATTGACAGAAGTGAATGGGAAACCAAAACTTTACAAACTATTGTTTATCCCCTAAATACAATTCCTACTATTGTAGAATCTACTTCTTTTGCAGAGGTAATTAATAAATTAGAAGTTGAGAAATTATCTCAAATTACTGTTCTTTCTCCTGCGGATGCTGTTGCTGGTGTCATTGATAGAGGGGATATTATACAAGCATTAGCAGAAAAGTTAAATTTACCAATTACTTCTTTAGAAATCAAACGTATTAAGGAAGAAGGGAGTTTTCCTTCGGGTTTACAGTTGGGGGTAATAGCTGCATCAGTTATTGAACGCAGATAAACTATTAATTTTTTGTATGATAGCGTAGCGTGACGCAAGCCATATCAGGATGTCTGGTTACTGAGCGAAGTCGAAGTACAGGATTTAAGGATTTCCAGGATTGTTATTGTTTAATTTTCTGTTGGTATCAGAATTTAAAGATATTATATTATTATTTAATCTATTTTTATCATCTTTTAGTAAACAAAATAAATTATCCTGTACATCCTTTAATCGGTGGTTATCCTGATTAGTGACAATATAAACAGGCAATAAATAGCCAATAAATAGCCAATAAATAGCCAATAAATAGCCAATAAATAGCCAGGGAATAAATTCCCTGTCTTATAGCTAAAGTGCGTTAAAACGCACTCTCATTTTTAAGTTAAAAAATCAGATAAAATCTCATATAAAATAACATTAGAATCAATAAATATTAATCCTAAAAATGCCATCAATAAACCAAAAAACAACCAAAAATCAATAGTCGGTTTTAACCGACTTCAGCTTTTAGACAGGGAATTTATTCCCTGGATTTATTCTCATTTTTAAGTTAAAAAATCAGATAAAATCTCATATAAAATAACATCAGAATCAATGAATATTAATCCTAAAAATGCCATCAATAAACCAAAAATCAATAGTCGGTTTTAACCGACTTCAGCTTTTAGACAGGGAATTTATTCCCTGAATTTATTGTATTTTAGATTGTATATTACCATTCATTCAAAGCTGGTAAACTATTAACTATTCTCACTGTTTCTAAACTTACTCTGACTATCCTTTTAACTAATTCTACTATATAACGGGGATTCTCTGACCAATGGTTAGGGTCATTAATTATACCACTATCTTTATCTTTGGTGACTTTGTACCTTTCCATAATCCATTCTAGGGCTGATTTGCCATTTACTATATATTCGTAGGCTTCTAGGGGGATTTGCGATAGGGTAAGTTTACTATTATAGATGATGATAGTTTTATCTATGCCGTTTTTATTCTTACCAAATACCATTTTTTCCACTTGATAATCTTGGTCATCTAAATATAACTCTTTTTTAAATTCTTCTAATTCATAAGGTTCTATGGTTTCATAGTTTATATGCCAATATGCTAATTCTCTTCCGGCTTGACTGAATGTCCAAAAATCGGCAGTAAAGGGGATTCGTGGTAACATTTTCTTCAGGTCTGATGCAAAGCGTTGTTTATATTCGGGTGAATGTAATACTCCATATATGTAATAGAAGATGTCTTCTTTGCTGATGGTTTTGTCTTGATATTTTTGCTGATATTCTTTTAAGATGCTATCGGGGATGTTTTCTTTTTTGGTGTATTGTTCTGTGTTTGCTGTTGCAAATAGTTCTCCTAGTTCGCTTTGTTTTTCGTAGGTATATAAGGGGAAACATTGACTTGTATCGTGCATATGAAAATCTGGTATTAAATTTGTAACTAATGCTGAAAATGTTTTACTTGCAGCTATTCCAGTTATACTAATTACTAAGTTTTCTAAGTTGTGATTTGGGAAAATTTTAGGCATTTTACCAGGTACATCATTAAAGTTTTTATCAAAATATATCCATTGCTTACAGAAAGGACGATACATTGAACAAGTGATTAAATCAGATTTAAAAGAATGTTCAATATCTCTACCTACATGATATTTTAATTCTCTTGACCAACTAATTTTTTTAGAGTCAGTATCAATAAAACTTTCTACTTGTTTCTTTCTTTGTTCAGTATTATTCAAAGTTTGACCTTTTAAATGTTTCTTAAATTCTTCAACTTGTTGATTATAAAACTCAATCATTCTCGTCATATTATCAATAACTGATTGTTGAGAGAAATTATAAACCCAATTATCACGATTTGTTTTTACACCACTTGAATACACATCAAAAATAGTTTTAGTATTTGCATCTTTTTTATCACCCAATGACATAAAACTTTCAAAATCATCATTGCGTTGGTTAATCCAATCATAACTTTCATTAGGGGTTATTTCTTGCCATTTAATAGTAGAAATATCACCGAAATCTTTAATAATATCTAGTTTTTCTTTTTGACTTAAATAATCACCAATATCATGATAAAATACTTTATTTTCTGACTTCTTATGAGAATTTTTGATTAGGAAAATAATCGCAATAGTAGTTCTTGTACCTTCACCAAAAACATTACCTTTTTCTTGTCTTCTTTGTTCTCCCGAAGTTCTCGCATTACCTCGTAAATTAAAACAATAAATGCTAGTAAATTCATCTACTAAACATTTTCTAAATCCATCCATTGCATTATTATCAATAAATGAACCATTACTGACAAAACAAACTATACCTTGGTCTTTAATTCTATCACTTGCCCATCTAAAACCGCGAATATAAGAATCATAAAGACTATTTTTCAAAGTAGCAGTGGAATATTTAGCATAAGTATTTCTAATTTTTTCATCTAAATTTTCATATTTGAAATTTTTATTACCATCATTTTCGCTTGTTTGTCCAGCAGAATAAGGGGGATTACCAATAATTACAGTAATATCCCTTTGCTTTTGATTAATAACCCGTTGATTATTTTCAGGAAAGATACTTTCTAACAAAAAACCTGCATTTTCAAACATTTGAAAAGTATCAGTCAAAACAATACCATTAAAGGGTTGATACCCTCCTAAATTGTCATTGCGAGGGGGGTTATTAACAGTTGAAGTTTGGCTTTCATCATTAATACCCCCCGAAGCAATCTCTTGATTTAAGTGATGAGATGAGATTGCTTCGGCTGTATTTATGGTAGGAGTAGTTAAGTTATCTGTGTTAGTATTCTGCCTCGCAATGACAGATGATTGGGTTAAATAATGATAACTTTCCTCAATATTAATTGCAGCAATATAATAAGCTAATAAAACAATCTCATTACAATGCAACTCATAACTAAACTTCCGTTGTAAATCTTCAGGTTTAATTAACCCACTTTGCAACAACCGCACCATAAAAGTACCCGTTCCTGTGAAGGGGTCTAAAACATGAACACCCTCATCAGTTAAACCCACACCAAACTCTTGTTTTAAAGCAAAATCAGCACTTTTAATAATAAAATCTACTACTTCCACAGGAGTATAAACAATTCCCAATCTTTCTACTAACCTGGGAAAAGCTGCCCGGAAAAATTTATCATATAATTCAATAATTATCCTCTGTTTTCCTTCCGCATTATCAATACCACTAGCGCGTTCTCGCACACTTTGATAAAACTTTTCTAAAGTCTTGACTTCTTTCTGCAAAGATTGACTTTCTAACACATCTAACATTCTTTGCATCGTCTGAGAAACCGGATTATATTTAGTAAATTCGTAACCCTCAAACAAAGCATCAAAAACAGGTTTAGTAATTAAATGTTGAGATAACATTTCAATAGCTTCATCTGGAGTTACATTAGGATTAATATTTTGATGTAACCCGGTTAAAAACTCGTCAAATGCTTTTTTAGCTTCCGATTCAGAATTTTCTAATAAAGCCTTAATTCGGGAAGTGTGAGTATCAGCAATTTTCGCTACATCCTTAGCCCAATCTTCCCAATAACGACGATTACCACATTTAGTAACTATTTTCGCATAAATTGCATCTCGCCATTCTTCAATGGGAAAATTCAATTCTAATTGTTTGTAAGAACTTCCTTTTTTTGCACTTTGAGAACTGCCATCATTTTCAGTTTTACCTCCCACTCCCACCACAGCAATTTGGGGAGGACGACGTTTATTTAACTCTATTTTATTGACAGTATCATTAAATCTATCATCATGGGCGCGTAAAGCCTGTAAAACTTGCCAAATTACCTTATATTTTTGATTATCTTTTAAAGCCACATCGGGAGACATATCCGCAGGAATACCAACGGGTAAAATAATATAACCGTACTTTTTCCCCTCAGCTTTTCTCATCACTCTACCAACGGACTGTACCACATCTACCACAGAATTACGGGGAGTGAGAAACATCACAGCATCTAAAGCAGGAACATCCACACCTTCCGATAGGCACCGCGCATTTGACAAAATTCGACAGATAGAACCCTGTGCGGAAGTATCAGCTTTTAACCATTCTAATTTACCGTTTCTTTCTAAGGAATTTTGAGTACCATCAACGTGGTCTAAATTACATTCTAATAAATCTTCATCATCAGGATTTAATTGTTGATATTGATTAATAATATCAGCGAATAAATCAACAATCTTTTTAGAATCTTTAATACTACGAGAAAAAGCGACCGCACGTTTCATGGGGTTATTATCTTCTATATCTTCTCCTTGGGCATCTTTAATTAAACGTTTGGCTAAACCATTCCAACAACCGATAATTTTTACCGCATCATCTAAATTTAATTCGTTATTTACATCTGCTAATTGTTGTTGAAAAGTTGCGCTAACAAATTTTTCATCAACTGCTAAGACCATCACTTTATAATCAGTTAATAAACCAGTGCTGACAGCTTCTCCAAAACTTAACCGATGAAATTCTTGACCATAGATATCTACATCATCCATGGAACATAAAAAAGCATCATTTTCCTGTGCCTGGACTTTGGTATCATCACTAAATATTTTCGGAGTTGCTGTCATATAAAGACGCTTTTTGCTTTTGATAAAATCTTGATTATGTACTCTGACAAAATAAGATTCATCTTCACCAGAAATAGTTACTCCTGTGGTTCTATGTGCCTCATCACAGATAATTAAATCAAACTCTGGTAAACCTTTTTTCTGCGCATCGGAAATTGCTTGAATTGATTGATAAGTGGAGAAAATAATGGTTAATTCCTCTATGGGCAATTCGTGAATTGCCCCTACATTCGTGTTATCTTGTAGGGGTAATTCATGAATTACCCCTAGGTTTTTTTGATTTTTATTTTGAATCGTTTGATAGGATTTAATAATATCATCGGCGTTAGTTGTAGGAGGAAAAGCTAAATCATTAACAGTAATATCTGCAACATCATCATTTTTAGATTTTTTCTTATTTTTACCCACATTCACATCAGAACAAACTGCGATACTATGAAAATTAATATTACTTTCTGCTGTCCATTCTCGCAAAGTTTGGGAAAGTAAAGAAATAGAAGGAACTAAAAACAGAATTAGATTATTGTCTCTAGGGAAATTTTCCGCAATTTTCAAAGCAGTAAAGGTTTTACCAGTACCGCAAGCCATAATTAATTTACCTCTATCTCCCGTTTTAAAGCCAGCGAGGACTTTTGATAAAGCGGTTTGTTGATGAGGACGAATTTGTTTTTTAGGTTTAAGTTCTAAATTGTCAGGATTTTTTAAACTGAATTTATCCCAGTCTATAGGACTATTTTCTAAATCAAAAATATTAGCACGAATAACAGGAATTTGTTGATCTTCTAAAGCTGCTGTTGCGTGTTTACTCCACTTATTTGTAGTGGAAATTATCATGCGTTTTTTAAATAAATTTGTTCCTGAAGCAGTGAAAAATGAATCTATATCTGATTTTTGTAAAGTGTAATCTAAATCATAACATTTACATTGAATGGCACAATAATCCCCAGTATCTCTGATTATTCCTACTAAATCAATACCTGTATCTGGCATATTTCCCCGTTTAGGGAAATCCATCCACATCCACACTTCACTAAAATACTCTTTGTAAATGGGATCTGTTTTGAGATAAGCTAACATTAATCTTTCAAACTTATCCCCTAATTCACGGGGAGAAGTGGAAGTTTGTTGATATTCATGTAATATTTTTTGGATAGTCATTTTTAGATTTCTCCTTTTTTTTAGATTTTTTTTGTCTGAATCAGGATTTCCAGGATTTGAGGATTTTCAGGATTTTATTGTTTAATTGATGGTTTGATTTTGTGTCTTTTTTTTGTCTGAATCAGGATAGA
>NZ_PGEM01000016.1:27099-33394 GCF_002934005.1 Cuspidothrix issatschenkoi CHARLIE-1
GTCTTTTTTTTGTCTGAATCAGGATAGACAGGATTTGAGGATTTTCGGGATGTTATTGTTTAATTTGCTGTTTGCATAAAGAAAGATATTATACCATCATCTAATCTATGTTTATGATCTTTTCCTAAATAAAAAATTACATCCTGTACATCCTATAATCGGTGGTTATCCTGATTCAGAGGATGTTTTAAAAGTTGTTCCAGTATAAATTAACCCCTCTCCAAACCTCTCCCCTATAAGAGGAGGGGCTTTTAAACCCCCATTCCCTCGTAGGGAAGGGGGGTAGGGGGGTTAGGTTTTTAGAGATTACTGGTTTCATATAATACTTTTCAAACAACCTCTCAGACAAAAATTACATCCTGTACATCCTATAATCGGTGGACATCCTGACTCAGATAATTATTAATCAATTGCCTATTTCACCTATTTTCTTCTTTCCTGTAACTTGCGATAAACTGCTTTTAAATCAACCTGATGATGTGCTAAAGCCACAAGAGTATGATAAAACAAATCTGCCACTTCACCAGCGATCGCATCGGCATCATCATCTTTACACGCCATTACTACCTCGGCGCTTTCCTCACCAATCTTTTTTAAAATCTTATTATCACCACCAGCCAATAATTTACAGGTATAAGAATCTTCATTAGGATGATCACGGCGATCGCAAATTACCGCAAACAATTGTGATAAACTATCCCCTGGTGGTGCTGTCACTGTCCCATCAACCTGGTGAAAACAACTACGTTCTCCAGTATGACAAGCTACATCTCCCAATTGCTCTACCCCGATCAACAGAGCATCACTATCACAATCATAACGAATACTTTGCACCTTCTGAATATGTCCAGAAGTCGCACCTTTATGCCAAAACTCCTGACGGGAACGACTCCAAAACCAAGTTTCCCCAGATTCCAAAGTCTTTTGTAACGATTCCTGATTCATCCAAGCCATCATTAACACAGTTCCATCCAAATAATCTTGGACAATTGCCGGCACTAAACCCTGATCATCATAACGAATTTTATCTACAGGGATAGCAGATTGGAGAGATAGCAGTTGGGAAGAAGACATACTAGTTAATTTACAATAATTCTTTGACTTAACATACCATTTTCAGCTAATCCTATACCATAGAAATTTACAAGTAGCTTTTCACCCTATCCTAAGATAGAAGCTCAATTTTCATCACCACGTAGTAGGAGATACCCTTGGTCAATACCTCAATTAAAACCACAAAATCACAAGAAATCTTTGGTGCTGCTCAAAACCTCATGCCCGGAGGAGTCAGTTCTCCGGTTCGCGCTTTTAAATCTGTTGGTGGACAACCCATAGTATTTGACCGTGTTAATGGTGCATATATTTGGGATGTGGACGGCAATAAATACATTGACTATGTTGGTACTTGGGGCCCAGCTATTTGTGGTCATGCTCATCCAGAAGTAATTTCCGCACTACACACAGCCTTAGAAAAAGGGACAAGTTTTGGCGCTCCCTGCGCCCTCGAAAACGTTTTAGCCGAAATGGTCATTGATGCTGTTCCTAGCGTCGAAATGGTCAGATTTGTTAACTCTGGAACAGAAGCTTGTATGGCGGTATTACGCCTGATGCGAGCCTTTACAAATCGAGAAAAAATCATCAAATTTGAAGGCTGCTATCACGGACACGCGGATATGTTCCTGGTAAAAGCTGGTTCAGGTGTCGCTACCTTGGGCTTACCCGACTCCCCAGGAGTACCCAAATCTGCCACAGCCAGCACTTTAACCGCGCCTTTCAATGATTTGGAAGCTGTAAAAGCCTTATTTGAACAAAACCCCCAGGAAATCGCCGGTGTCATTCTCGAACCCGTAGTTGGTAACGCTGGTTTTATTACTCCTGATGCCGGTTTCCTAGAAGGACTACGGGAACTTACCCAAGAACACGGCGCATTATTAGTATTTGATGAAGTAATGACGGGCTTCCGTATTGCCTATGGTGGCGCACAAGCCAAATTTGGTGTTACCCCCGACTTAACCACTATGGGTAAAGTCATTGGTGGTGGTTTACCAGTTGGCGCTTATGGTGGCCGCCGTGAAATTATGTCTATGATTGCCCCTGCTGGTCCAGTTTATCAAGCTGGAACTCTTTCTGGTAATCCCTTAGCGATGACAGCCGGAATTAAAACCCTAGAACTACTTAGTAAACCCGGCACTTATGAGTATTTAGAAAAAATTACTCAAAAATTAGCCGATGGTTTACTAAAAATTGCCAAAGATACTGGTCATGCAGCCTGTGGTGGTCATATCAGCGCCATGTTTGGAATGTTCTTCACTGCCGGGCCAGTGAATAACTATGAAGATGCCAAAAAATCCGATACCGCTAAATTTGGTCGTTTCCATCGCGGAATGTTAGAACATGGTATTTACTTAGCACCATCTCAATTTGAAGCTGGATTTACTTCTTTGGCACATACCGAGGAAGATATTGAACAAACATTAGCTGCAGCTAAAGCAGTATTGTCTAGTCTATAAAAAGGCGGAGGGGCAGGGGAGATATGAGAGAATGTATACTACTATTACCTCTTGCCTCTTGCCCCCGTTGGTGAGCGTAGCCGTTGGCAAAGCGTGGCCTTAGCCATACCACTGCCTCTTGCCTGTTGATAAAGTTCACGGTGTAAATCCACTTGGTGGGTAGTTCAACCAACGTTTCCGCCATTGTGAAGTTGATTCTAGATTTGATACATTGACCTCCTGTTGTCGCCTTCTGAGTATCTCTTCAGTATTATCACTTAAATTAGAATCTCGATAAGGAATAGCAGCGCGAGTTTGTAAATGTTCTATTTCAGCTTGAGAAAGGGGTAAAAATTCCGATGTGGTTAATGTTTGAGTATGTGCGGAATATCCTGCTATAGTTCCGGGAGTCCGTCTTCCTACTGGTGGAGTAGAACCTATAACCAAGCCAGCCGATAAAAGCGCCGTTCGTACAGCAGCAGCACAGGAATAAGTTGCAAGTAACCCATTTGGGTGTAGGCATTTCGATACTTTATCAATAAATTCAATTGTCCATAGTTGCGGACAATGGGGCGGGGAAAAGGGATCAAGAAAAATTGCGTCTGCTTGAAAACCTGATTTTTGTAGTTTTAAAATTAAGCTTCTAGCGTCACCAATGAGTAAATTGGCGTGAAGATAATCGCTTTGAATTTGATATTTAAAAGCTATTGCGGATAAAATCTTGCTATACTTGTTATCCCAATTAGTAAATAACTGATGGCTAATGGCCGCTTGGGGTACAATCGGATTTAATTCCAAACCTATTACTTCCACATGACAACTAGGATTAACTTCCCAAATTGTCTTTAAAGCGGCAGCGGTATTGTATCCTAGACCATAGCAAACATCTAATAATCGGATAAATCCCGTCTTTGCTAATATTGGTAATCGAGTCGGAACGGCAAACTTGAGTAAACTTTCTTGTTTTGCACCATAGTGACTGTGAAAAGCTTCGTTAAATTCTGTTGAGAAAAAAGTAAAAGAACCATCTTGTGTGGGTTGCGGTGTAAAATTCTCTAGGTTTGACATTTTTTCAGGAGTTCAGAAATCAGAAGTTAGTAGGGTTCCTAGTCTTCGACTGGGAACGAGATAAATTTACCAATTACCAATTACCTATGAATCAATTTATTGTTTCTCCACAATGGCTATTTGAAAATCTGAATCATCCTCAAGTTGTGATTGTTGATTGTCGCTTTTCTTTAGCTGATATAAAATTAGGAAAAAAACAATATCAAACTAATCATATCCCAGGTGCTTACTATTTAGACTTAAATGAAGATTTATCTAGTCCTGTAGGAGAACATGGGGGAAGACATCCCTTACCAAATATCACAGAGTTAGCAGAAAAGTTATCAGCTATTGGGGTAAATTCTCCACAAACTTTAGTAGTAGCCTATGATGATTCTCGCTTTGCTTTTGCCTCACGTTTATGGTGGTTATTGCGTTATTTAGGACATGAACAAGTAGCTATTTTAGATGGTGGTTTTGACCGTTGGCAAAAAGCGGGTTATGCTATTACGGATATAATTCCTGCTGCTGCAAGAGGTCTTTTTGTTCCGCAAATTCAAGCGGATAAAGTTGTAGACTTTAATTATGTCAAAAATCATAAAGATAATGCAGATGTGGTTTTAGTAGACTCTAGAGAACCAGAACGTTATCGTGGAGAAAAAGAACCAATTGATAAAATTGCTGGACATATTCCCGGTGCTGTTAACTATCCTTGGCAAGAAGTAACTGATGCTTCTGGGTGTGTACTTCCCCAGTCTGCACAATCTCAACGTTGGCAAAATCTAGACATAACTAAGGAAATTTTAGTTTATTGCGGTTCTGGTGTTACGGCTTGTGTAAATTTACTTTCCTTAGAATTAGCTGGGATGACAACAGGTAAACTTTATCCTGGGAGTTGGAGTGATTGGATTAGTTATTAGCTAAAACAGCTAAGTCCACAGCGAAACCATCATAGAAGCTACGCTAGATTAAATCAAGGCATCTGAATTATTAGCCGATTTTTAGCTGAAAAAAGTAGAGATTTATGACTTTTGATTACGACCTGTTTGTAATTGGTGCGGGTTCTGGCGGTTTAGCTGCTTCTAAACGGGCTGCTAGTTATGGCGCGAAAGTGGCGATCGCTGAATATGATTTAGTTGGTGGTACTTGCGTAATTCGCGGTTGTGTCCCGAAAAAACTCATGGTTTACGGTTCTCACTTTCCCGCCCAATTCCAAGAAGCCGCCGGTTATGGTTGGACGGTGGGAGATGTAAAATTTGACTGGGAACACTTTATTACATCCATAGATAAGGAAGTCCGCAGACTTTCCGCCCTCCACATCAGCTTTTTAGAAAAAGCCGGTGTAGAATTAATTTCCGGTCGTGCTAGTTTTGTAGATCCTCACACTGTAGAAGTAAATGGTAAACAATATACAGCCGCAAAAATATTAATTGCTGTGGGTGGTCGTCCCATTAAACCAGACATACCCGGAATAGAATACGCTATTACCTCCAATGAAATCTTTCACCTGAAAACCCAACCCAAACATATCGCCATCATTGGTGCTGGTTATATTGGTAGTGAGTTTGCTTGTATTATGCGGGGCTTAGGTTCAGAAGTAACGCAAATTATCCGCAAAGAGCAAATTTTAAACGGTTTTGATCAAGATATCCGCACCAGTATCCAAGAGGGAATGACGAATCATGGTATTCGTATTATCCAAAATACTCTGGTGACAGCAATAGAAAAGGTGGATGAGGGACTAAAATTAACCCTATCTGGAGATCAAGAACCCATCATTGCGGATGTATTTTTAGTTGCCACCGGTCGCAGTCCCAATGTAGAAGGGTTAGCCTTAGAAAATGCCCAACTTGACTGTGTTCCCAGTTCTGAGGAAGGACCGGGATATAGTACCGCAAATGCGATCGCTGTTAATGAATATAGTCAAACTTGCCAACCCCATATCTTTGCCGTTGGTGATGTCACAGATAGGTTAAATTTAACACCCGTCGCCATTGGTGAAGGCCGGGCCTTTGCTGATACCGAATTTGGCAACAACCGCCGGGAATTTAGCCATGAAACCGTTGCTACAGCCGTATTTACCACTCCAGAAGCGGCTACAGTCGGTTTAACAGAAGCCCAAGCTAGGGCAAAATACGGTGATGATAGTATCAAAATTTATCGGACTAGCTTCCGCCCCATGTACTACACTTTACCGGGTAAGCAGGAAAAAACCATGATGAAGCTGATCGTAGATATTAACACTGATAAGATTTTAGGCGCTCACATGGTGGGAGATAGCGCCGCAGAGATCATTCAAGGTGTAGCAATTGCGGTGAAAATGGGTGCAACTAAAGCCGATTTTGATGCCACCGTAGGTATTCACCCTTCCGCGGCGGAGGAATTTGTTACCATGCGATAATTGTATTTGGTAGGGGTTTAGCAGTGCTAAACCCTGAAAATTCTGATAAGTGTAGTTTGCATATATTTCATCAGGGTGAAAATTACTGATATTGAGTTTGAGCTAATTTTTCTCTAATTAAGTTCTCCACTTGCCCCAACTCATGATTTGATTTAGGTATATCAAAAATTTCGCTGGAAGTTTCCGAAGCAAAACGATCAACAAAGGTATGAAATGCTGCTTGATCGTCTGGATGAGCAATTATGTAAGCTCTTAATTCAGTTTTATTCATGCTAATAAAGTTTGGTTTAATCATAAAAACCTCCATAAACCATTGGGATATATTTCTATTTCTATGTTAAGTAGTCGTGCAAAATAA
>NZ_PGEM01000148.1:0-2919 GCF_002934005.1 Cuspidothrix issatschenkoi CHARLIE-1
CAGGACTTACGCAAAACATCACGAAAGTAGGGGTAATTCATGAATTACCCCTACGAAAGAATCAGGTTTTTGATTGCTTTGTGCGTAAGTCCTACTAATGATTGAATTTTTTGATAATGTTTAGTATTTCCTGTCACTAAAATTAAATTATTTTCTATAGCAATTGCAGCAATTAATACATCTGCTAATCCTATAGTTTGTCCATCGCACTCTACAGTTAAATTCCCGCATGACCTAATGCTATACCTGTCACCAACATTCCCAAGACCAAAAAAGGTTGGGCACTGGCTTGATATTTGACATCATTGGCGATGGGGTCACGGAGAAAATACATATCTTGGAAAGTGATTTGGGGAATGATTAATAAGACAAGAATCGCTGCATATAAATTCTCGTGAATACTCACCAAATAACCTGCAACCAAACCTTGAAATAAGTCAATCATGACTACACAAATTAAAGCCGCAGTTTGTACCCCAAACATGACAGGTAATGATTGTAATCCTAATTGGCGATCGCCTTCCACACTCTTAAAATCATTGACAATGGCAATACCCAAACCTGCCAAACTATAAAATAAAGTGAGAACGACAATTTTCCAATTTAGTTCACCAAATAAAGCATGACCCGCCCACCAAGGTAAAGCAATATAACTTGCACCTAAAGCATAATTTCCTAACCAACCATTTTGTTTTAATTTTAATGGTGGTGCAGAATAGATATAGGCAATAAAACTACCAAAAACAGACAACAGCAAAACAGTAGGAGTTGGATGACCTGCCCATAAATCTAAGGTATAGGCTACCCCATATCCTAATAATAATAAAAGCACAAATTGGCTAATTACTTGTTTTTCCGAAATTGCTCCCGAAGGAATAGGTCGGTAAGGTTCATTAATTGCATCAATTTCTCTGTCATAATAATCATTGATAGTTTGGGTATAACCTGTCAATAAAGGACCAGAAAGCAACATACACAGGGCAGACTTCAAAAAATTTTCTAAAGTCCAGGTGTAGTTCCCAGAAGAAGCAGCACCGCATACCACACCCCAAATTAGAGGAATCCAGGTAATCGGTTTCATCAATTGCAAGCGGATTTTCCAAATGGAAGTTTCCCCAGCACTTGCACCTTTCATTCCTAGCAATTGCCGAGTTTTCGCATTGCGGTCTTCTGTGATTGTAACTTCTTGGTTTGGAGATTCTATTGCCTCATTAGGCTGAGAATTTGGGTTAATGGGAGTTGATTCAGACATAAGGTGTAATGGTAATTGGTGATTGGTATTTGTTAATTGGAGAAGAGGTAATGGGGAAAGAGGTAATTGGAAAAACTTTTACCTATTACCCATTACCCATTACCCATTACCTATTACCTAAAAAGAAATTATCAAATAACTATTTTGAAATTTTGCACCGGTTACGGGTTTACCACTTAGAGCCGGTGGGAGGAAGATATTACGTCTTTGATCTCCGGCTTCTACTGTAACTTCTGGCCCGTACTGGGTGAGTTTGACTTGTTTTTTGTCAAAACCTGGTAAAAACAACCGTACTTGGCTATTATGTACGTCTATTTCCATTGGTTTTGGTGCTTGTAATGCTTGCTCAACAAAGTTGGGTAAAGCATCTATTAGAGGTTGCCATTCACCATTGGAGACATCGGGAACGATGCTCACAGGTAAAGGTGCAAATTCTGCTGATAAATTAGTATTTCCTGCCTCAGCAAATAGTATTGCGCCACCAATAGTTAAACAAATTTGTTGAGCGCTTCCCCACAAATAGCGGGAGTTAGCCACATCAATGGGATCTGATGTTGTCACCAAAAAAGCGGCGACACGCTGGGGATTAGCTAAAGCCGCTTTACCTTGTTCGAGAAAACTATTAACTTGGTTAGTGGGTTGGGAAAAATTGTCAGCCGTCCAATTAAAATTAAACAAGCTACTAATCAAGGGTTGAATTAGAGGTGATTCAGAAATTGTTTTCCCTAAATCGGAGTTAACAAACAATTGCCGAAATCTTCTGACATACCAGCTTAAAGATTCTGGCATTCCCAGCATCCGCAAACTGCCAGTATCACCTGTACCATCGTAGATAATCGCATCATATTTGCCACTGGCATCATATTCACGAATGGCATTGAGAGCGAGGGCGTTGTCCATGCCTGGTAACACTACCAGTTCTTGCCCATAAACCTCTTTAAAAATCGGACTGCGGAGATATTGTTCCTCTAGTTTTTTTAATTCTTCCCAGTTGCGTTCTAGCAGTACAGAGGCTTGAAACTGTACTGCGTGGAGATTGGGAGAGATTTCCCGGGGGTCAGGAGTTAGAGTAGTATTGAGTAGAATTGGCAATGTTGGATCTGCTAGTCCTGCTAGGAGTACCCTTTTGCCTTGTGTTGCCAAACTAATGGCGGCGGCGATCGCTACTTTAGAGCGAGTTATACCGTTTTTGCCCAAAAATGTCAGTATCAAGGCCATTACTCGATTTCCAATTATCGCCTATCTTTTCAATTCCAACTTAGCACTCAACCAATCTTATTAGCCTCTGCTGTTAGTTATTTTGACTATGCTGGTTTAATTTCATCTTCAAAAAACCAGGTAGAGAAGTTGTCATCAAACTTGACTACAACACCGATACCATAGCCATCAGTCACTTTGTAGCCTTCGATAATGCCGATTTTTCCCAGTTTTTGAGCGATAGTAGAGGGTACGCGATCGCGCAAACGAATCACCTTAACTTTCTGTCCGATTTCCATGATCTAGTTACAATGCAATAATCCAAATCTCAGTGTAGCGGAATCTGTCACTTTGTTTTCACTGCTCATGGCTTAAAATTCAATCAATAAGCAAGTAGGTATACTCTTAAAGCATATTTCATTCAAATGAGGTACAACCATAATCAAACTTTTGTGGTGCGGGTATACTAT
>NZ_PGEM01000148.1:2930-3972 GCF_002934005.1 Cuspidothrix issatschenkoi CHARLIE-1
GCCCGCAAAATGTGTACCTCATACCTTCGCAAACTGCTGTATTTTCCCAAAACAAAAAACGCCCTCCGTAAGGAGAGCGTTTTCTAATTAACTAGACTCTAGTTATTAACCGTTGATAGCAGGAGCAGCTAAAGCAACAGGAGCAACATCAGCAGCAGCCAAGTCTAAGGGGAAGTTGTGAGCGTTACGCTCGTGCATTACTTCCATACCTAAGTTAGCGCGGTTGATTACATCAGCCCAAGTACCGATTACACGACCTTGAGAATCAATGATAGATTGGTTGAAGTTGAAACCGTTCAAGTTGAATGCCATGGTGCTTACACCCAAAGCTGTGAACCAGATACCAACTACTGGCCATGCAGCCAAGAAGAAGTGTAAGGAACGGCTGTTGTTGAAAGAAGCGTATTGGAAAATCAAGCGACCGAAGTAACCGTGTGCTGCAACGATGTTGTAGGTTTCTTCTTCTTGACCGAATTTATAACCGTAGTTTTGTGATTCGTTCTCGGTTGTTTCTTTAACCAAGGAAGATGTTACCAAAGAACCGTGCATTGCAGAGAACAAGGAACCACCGAATACACCAGCTACACCTAACATGTGGAAGGGGTGCATCAAGATGTTGTGTTCTGCTTGGAACACGATCATGAAGTTGAATGTACCGGAGATACCTAAAGGCATACCATCAGAGAATGAACCTTGACCGATGGGGTAGATCAGGAATACTGCGGTAGCTGCTGCTACAGGAGCAGAGAAAGCTAGGCAAATCCAAGGACGCATACCTAAGCGGTAGGAAAGTTCCCATTCACGACCGAGGTAGCAGAATACACCGATTAAGAAGTGGAATACTACTAACTGGTAAGGACCACCATTGTACAGCCACTCATCTAAGGAAGCAGCTTCCCAAATTGGGTAGAAGTGCAAACCGATAGCGTTGGAGGAAGGAACTACTGCACCGGAAATGATGTTGTTTCCGTAGAGTAATGAACCTGCAACTGGTTCACGGATACCGTCAATGTCAACGGGAGGAGCAGCTACGAATGCAATG
>NZ_PGEM01000149.1 GCF_002934005.1 Cuspidothrix issatschenkoi CHARLIE-1
CTTAACGGGTGACAAGACGGTTGAAGATGAGATGTGGCAATAATTTGAGAAAATAAGGGGGTAAAAAAATAGGGATAAGGAAGCCCCAAAGCAAAAAAATGTTACCACAATCATATCAAACAATTTTCCGAAAGCATTTGAGTGAACAGCAGTATTTGACACTAAAAATATTGTTGTTATTGATACAGGCTCATCGTCAAGTAAAACTGTCAAAATTAGCCAGCTTGTTTCCCCAACCAATTAAATATGAAAGCAGGAAACGTAATCTACAAAGATTTTTAGGAATAGGTAAACTCTGCGTAAAATTATTATGGTTTCCATTAATAAAATATTGGATTAGACAATCGTTAATACCAAAACAATTGAATCGAGAACAGCGGCGTTATTTTCAAAAAAAACAATATCAAAAATATGGTTATTGGATGGTGGCACTGGATCGAACACAGTGGAAAGGACGGAATATATTTATGGTGACATTGGTATGGGGTACTCACGCCTTACCACTATATTGGGAAACATTAAATCATGTCGGAAATAGTAACTTACAAACCCAAAAAAGATTGATAAAGACGGCAATAAAATTATTAAAAAAATGTCGAATTGTGGTGTTGGCAGATAGAGAATTTCATAGTCCAAAACTGGCTAAATGGCTTGATGAGCAAGGAGTATACTTTGCTTTACGTCAGAAGAAAAACCTTTATTTTCAAGAGAAACCAGAACTTGAATATCAAGTTCTTAAGAACCAAGGATTTAAGCCAGGGATGTCGAAGTTTTATGAGAGAGTCAAATGTGGTAAAGGCGATGAATTAGGTTTATTTAATATTGCTGTTTATTGGAAAAGAAAATATCGTAAAAAAGGACCAAAAGAACCTTGGTATATCTTGACGAATCTACCAAATCTCCAACAAACTTTATGCCTCTATAGATGTCGGTGGGGAATTGAACAGTTTTTTAAGGATTGTAAAACTGGTGGCTATAATTTAGAGGATAGTAAAGTAAATGAGACTCGTTTTTTAGCCTTAGTTTTATTGATTGTGATTGCTTATAGTTTAGCCACTATGCACGGTCAACGGATGAAAAAATTAGGTATAGAGACTTATGCCGGACGTATTCAACAACATCAGGACAAGTACCCACGTCAGAGTGATTTTAGCTTTTCTCTCTACGGACAACTATGGATTTATGGCATGGAATTATGGGGTGATTTAGCTCTGAATTTAATCAATCTCAAGCCTCATAAACGCCTCTTTTTTCAACGTGGCTTTCAGGCTCTATCCCTTATGAAACAAGCTGTTTAGCCGCCTTGTCACCCGTTAAGGTCTGAATCAGGATATCCAGGATTAAAGGATATCCAGGATGTTTAACTATGGTTGGGCTGATGAGTTTTTGGGGATGTTTGATATCTGTTT
>NZ_PGEM01000150.1 GCF_002934005.1 Cuspidothrix issatschenkoi CHARLIE-1
TGAAGTGCGGAATGTGGGTTAGAACTTACGCGTTGACAGGATCAACCAAATATGAGGTATGGATTTCGGGCATTTTTACGTGATTGTTTGATGATTTTTGAGGAATAGCGAAGTGCTGGTGCAAGCAGTTCGCTATTGATCGGAAGTTAATCACCAAAAGCCTGAAACGACCAAATATCCTTCATCCATATCATGGTTAATTTGTATAGTGCGTAAGTCCTAAATTCTTTCAGGGGAAAATGATCAACAACCTACGCCGGGTAAATTCTTAACCGCCGATTTGGTTCCTCGCCAAAACTATCGGACTTGAGGCGATAATGTTCTACCAACTCATGCTGCATTTTCCGCACTTGGGAAGAACGGGGTAATAACTCCACAGGTTGACCTTTAGGAATGACAATTTGCTCTACAGCAAGTCGAGCTTCCTCTAAAGCGTCCATTTCATCATCACTACCGTTGTGTAATAACAATTGTAATTCACGGTCATCGCCAATATCTGGATCATCAATATTCAGTAATCGGCGTAAACTGCGAGTAATTTGGGGAATTGTACTAGACTTGATCACATGAATGGGTAAATGACGAGCTTTAGCCATTTGTCTTAACTTAGCATGATTCTTGATATGCGATCGCAAAGCCAAAATAGCATCAGCACTATCTAAATCCTTTGTCAATATAACTGGCAAAGTTAACACATTAATCACCTGTTCTAGTTGGTGACGACTGACCCCATAGGGGTAAATGTGCAATGGCAAATCTTCCCCATTGGGACCGGCTTGTTTGCGACCGCCAAAATCAATACTGTCTGAGTAATTGAAAGACTCATCTAACAAACGGTCGAATTCACTGAGTCCGGTTGGTCTTTCCCTATCTAAAGATAAAGGTGGTAAAGCCACCATTTGTCCAGACGAACGCCAACCATTAGGTTTAGCAGCTAGGAAAGATTCTTCAACATTAGCCAGATGTCCATTACCACCATTAACCACAGCCAACTGTCTAGTAATGCCCACCTTGCCATTTTCATCCACCGTTCTTGTTTGTGGGTTAGGTTGACGACCCCGTAACAAAGTATCAACCGTATCCGCCACACATTCATGAACTACCCAGCGTTGCCGTTCCAGCATTTCCACAGCAATCTCAAAAGTCGGCGGGGCTTTGCGTTCCAAAACCGTCTTTTGCGAACCCCGCCGTCTAGCTTCATCATCTCCCAACGTCACAGCTTGAATACCGCCAACCAAATCAGACAAAGTAGGATTTTTAATCAGGTTTTCAATCTGATTACCGTGGGCAGTTCCCACCAATTGCACCCCCCTTTCGGCAATTGTCCGGGCGGCTAAAGCTTCCAGTTCTGTCCCAATTTCATCAATGACAATCACTTCTGGCATATGGTTTTCCACAGCCTCAATCATGACTTGATGTTGTAACTCTGGTTTGGATACTTGCATCCGTCTAGCACGACCAATGGCAGGATGAGCAATATCGCCATCTCCCGCAATCTCGTTGGAAGTATCAATAATCACTACCCGTTTATTTAAATCATCGGCTAAGACACGGGCAATTTCTCTTAACGCCGTGGTTTTACCCACACCAGGACGACCGAGCATGAGAATTGATTGACCAGTTTCCACCAAATCGCGGATCATGCCAATTGTCCCAAATACCGCCCTGCCCACACGACAAGTTAAGCCAATAATTTTACCAGTACGGTTGCGGATGGCACTGATGCGATGCAGAGTTTGCTCAATTCCTGCCCGATTATCCCCCCCAAAACTACCAACTCGTTGAATGCAATCATCTATCTGTGCTTGAGTAACAGGTGTTTCGCTCAGATACTCCGCCGTATGGGGAAACCGAGCTTCTGGACGACGGCCTAAATCCAAGACTACCTCAACTAAATTATCTCGTTTCGGATGATTCTCTAGTTTCTGTTGTAGGTCTTGGGGCAAAATGTCTAACAACTTTTGGAGATCTTCTGTAATCGTCATGCTTTCTATTGGTGACTGACGTTTTTAGAGATAAGGTTGGAGCTATGAGCGTGATCCCTAAAGACAGCATAGCTATCACTGGGATTTGATCTGGGAAACAAGACTATGGGCAAGCGCTACGGCTTGCCAGAGTAATTCAGGCTTTTCTTCCAGGCGGATGTTGCCTTGACTATCAGTATTAACCACCTCCTTATTTTCCAACTGGTCAAGCATGGGTGACAGCAATACACGGGCGTAACTACCATAGGCAACGCCGGCAATTTTGGATTTTGGATTTTGGATTTTGGGATTGTTATTTTCTAATCCAAAATCGTTTAATAGTCCCATCGCCTGTAACTTAGGAACAGTGTAGCTATTAGTACCACCTGCTAACTGCACATATCCCGCTAGGTTTGCTGCCAAAACTTTTTGTCCTAATTTGATAGTAGCTATGGTTGTACCATCACCAATATCACCACTCATAGAACGGCCGTCCGTTTGCCAAATTAAAAATTGGGGACGAGGGACAATTAAATCATAAATTGCTTGTAGGTAATCAATTAGCCCTTCTCCATCGTTACAACTGATGGCTAGGAGTTTTAATTGATCTGCCCAGGGTGCTATTGCTTGCCATAATCGCTGAAATTCTGCCAAGGGCCCGACTTGAGTATGAATTTCTATCGCATCTATTCCCTTTGACATGATTAATGGGGCAATTGCGCCTGGAGTAGATACATAGGAATTTGTATAAATTATACCATAGGGGCAAATCGACAAACAACGACCACAGCCATAACATTTTTCTCTAATTACTCCTGAAAATTCATCTTTGGTATTGTTAAATAAAATAGCTTGGGCTGGACAAATTTTTTCACACGGTCTAGGACAATCACTAGGACACTCTTGTGTATTAAAATCGGCTTTTCTAAAATGGGGATCTTCACCATCGTTGAGACTGACCATCAGCAAAGGCAAATCACCTGTAAAGGCAAAGCCTCGCTCCTGGGCATCCCTCGCTAAACGCTGGGCTACTAATAAAGCTTCTTGGGTAGCGACAATTACCGCCGGATCGGCGGCGACATCTATACAATCAGCACCAGCCAAAGTATAGGCTAATGTGAGATTTCTGACCGCAGGAAGATGTTGGAAACTAGCTCCGCAGATCAATTTGAACCAGTTACCGTGTTTTAGGGATTGTAAAGGGGCTAATAAATCAGTCACATTTCCATTATGCTTTTATTCAACTGAAAATTGCAGCCTGTGATCAAGAAAATTTAGGTTTTTTTATCATTAACTTTTTTAGGACTTACGCAAGATGTAAATGAAAACCTAATTCTTGGGTAGGGGTAATTCATGAATTACCCCTACTTTCGTTCTGTTTCGTGTAAGTCCTCTTTTTTACTGGCATATTTCCATACTACTACCAATGATAATTTTTTTCCCCACCTCGGAAATTGGCACTCTTGTATTCACAGCCAATCTATAAAAATGATTAAATTGCGTTGTATTTACATAATTTGGTAGAGTTGCTTGGCGTTTTTGCCTAAATATTTTCTGAAAGTTTGGGTAAACTTCCCCTGAGTAAGAATCTCGCGTCGGGACTATACAACGCTGACAAGGATTAATACCCAAAAACTGTACATCTGCAATTTTAAACGCTACTGTTTCGCCACCAGCCGCAAATAACCGATCTTCCCAAAAAGCTGGGACACCATCAATTTCAATATTGGCACGCATTCGCCGCCGCATTTCATCAATATTAATACTGGGAAACCAGGATACAACCTCTGTTAAAGTATGGGTACTAATTATGGTTGCCCCTGGTGAATCTGTATCATCAGGAAAACCCATATTGGTATTTTGCTGTAATTGCACAGGAAAACCCATAAAATTGCTTAAAGCTGCGGCTAATGCTGGGCGTTCTTCATCTAAATGAAAAACCTGTTCTGAATTTTCACCAGGAAATTTCACCTTGATTAGTCTTTTTGCCAAAGAAAATGTTGAACGTAATAAATGGAGTTGAGGATAACGTTTACCGTTTACAAACCGATTTTGTGCGTCCACCAATGCAAACTCACGGTCATACCGGAGTGAGCCACTATCAGTAATAGTGGCATTTTCCACTTCTACAGCATCTAGCGACTTGACTGGATAAATAAAAATTTTGGCTAAATAGGCGGTTTGCACTTGAGTCATAGCAGTTAAAAAATAGGGGACAAATTCGTTATTCTTTTTGCTCCTGACTCTTGTACGGGCGAACGGTCGTTCGCCCCTAGTTTATTATGGTTGTCCAGATGGATAAGCCGGAGATTTGTCAATTGAGCCAATTTTATTTAGTGGCCAGAAACGAACTATAGCCCGACCAATAATGTTATCACGAGGTACAACACCCCAACAACGTCCGTCATAACTGTTAGGACGATTATCACCTAAAACTAAGTAGGAATTGGAGGGAATAACCTCAGGTTTGGCCAAAAAAGGAGATTGATCTCCATTACTGTTACAAGCTTCCACGGAAGTCAGTGTAGAAGGAGAAAGATAGACTCCTTCCTGTAAAGGCTTCCCGTTAATATATACTTTGCCTTCTATAATTTCTGCTTTTTCCCCAGGTAAACCAATTATTCTTTTAATATATGCTTCCTTTTCAGGATTATTCTGTATTTCTATTGGGGGTATAAATACGATGATATCACCCCGTTCAGGGTTAGCAAATCTATATTTGACTTTATCAACAATAATTTTGTCTGCTCGCCACTGGTCTTTAACTCCATGTAGAGTTGGTTCCATAGATCCAGTTGGAATCCAGCGAGCTTCAGCGACAAAGGTACGAATTCCTAGAGCGAGAAAGATACTCAAGATCATCGTTTTAGTTAGCTCTACGATCCAGGAGTTATCAGGTTCTTGGCGAGAGTTTTTGTCAGACGCTTGATTTTGCATGAAATTAGTAAAGTAATGTGAAAAAGATGGGTATTGTTCAGGGAAAACCTAAATTTGCAAATCAATCCGGGATAAGCTGTGGATCACTTTGCCATGGAAGGTTGATTTTTGCCAGCGTGACTGCTATTCAACTTGGTTTGAGAGACTTGATACATTAATCTTAACGATATCAAGCAAATGGTAAGTAAATAAATTGCAGAATTTATCCTCGTTTGCAGAACAACGGATTAATCTTTTGTAACACAAAACCTAAATTGCTGATTTTTAGCTCCAAGTTAAGTTTAACTTAAAGGCTTAATCATTAGTCATCAAGCGGTAAGCTGTTGTGCATAACCACTAAACCCTTGTAGGGACAATTCGTGAATTGTCCCTATGATAATTTTCACTCCTATGTCTAATCTATAGGACTGAAGGGTATTACCCCTACTTTCGAGGTATTTTGCGTAAGTCCTGACCTACACATCTGGGTTTTTCGTAATCTTGCAAAAATTCATGTCCCAACCGTGTTTACTATAGGAATAGTTCTTAATACACTAAAAAATCTGAAATTCATGTCTACTCCACAAAGTTTACTGATTCGCCAGGCTGAAATCATTTTACCTAATGGTGAGTCAATGATTGGAGATGTTTTAACCGAGGGTAGATACATCACCCAAGTAGGTAGAGAAATTACCACTGCTACACCTGTTAAGGAAATTGACGCACAAGGTTTAACTTTGTTGCCTGGTGTGATTGATCCCCAAGTACATTTCCGTGAACCAGGTTTAGAACATAAGGAGGATTTATTTACTGCTAGTTGTGCTTGTGCTAAGGGGGGGGTGACTTCTTTTCTGGAAATGCCCAATACTAGACCCTTAACTACTACCCAATCTGCCCTAGATGATAAGTTACAACGGGCTAGTCAAAAGTGCGTAGTTAATTATGGCTTTTTTATTGGGGCAACGACGGAAAATTTACCAGATTTGCTGTCTGCCCAGCCGACTCCAGGAATTAAGGTTTTTATGGGGTCTATGCACGGACAGTTATTGGTGAACCAGGAGGAGGCACTAGAGGCGATTTTTGCCCGAGGTAAGCGTTTAATTGCGGTTCATGCGGAAGACCAGGCGCGAATTAATGAACGTCGTCAGGAGTTTGCGGGTATTACAGATCCGGCGGTTCATTCCCAAATTCAAGATAATCAAGCGGCTTTGTTGGCTACTCAGTTGGCTTTAAAACTTTCTAAAAAATATCAACGCCGATTGCATATTTTACATCTTTCGACGGCGGATGAGGCGGAGTTATTACGGCAGGATAAACCGAGTTGGGTGACGGCGGAAGTTACACCCCAACATTTGATGTTAAATACTGATGCTTATGAAACTATTGGGACTTTAGCACAGATGAATCCACCTTTGCGATCGCCCCATGATAATGAAGTTCTTTGGCAAGCCTTACGGGATGGTATCATTGATTTCATTGCTACTGACCACGCCCCCCACACTTTGGCAGAAAAAGCCCAAACTTACCCTAATACCCCTTCAGGAATGCCGGGTGTGGAAACTTCCCTACCTATGATGTTAACGGCAGCTATGGATGGTAAATGTACGGTTGCCCAAGTTGTACAATGGATGTCTAAAGCTGTGGCTGTAGCCTATGGTATCGCCAATAAGGGGGAAATTACCCCCGGTTATGATGCTGATTTAGTATTGGTAGATTTAAAAAATTATCATCCAGTTAAGCGGGAAGAACTGTTAACTAAGAGTCGTTGGAGTCCCTTTGAAGGTTGGAGTTTAACGGGTTGGCCTGTGACAACAATTGTTGGGGGTGAGGTTGTTTATGACAAAGGACAGGTAAATACTCAAGTTCGCGGACAAGCTTTAACTTTTGTGTCATAATTTAGGCGAGTATTTAGTTGATAAAAAAAGTTGGGTATAAGGAAGTGTTCACGTCTGCAAAGCGTGGCAAAGCCATACCCAACAAAATACAACAAATGTTGGGTTGAGAAAACCCAACCTATTTAGGTGTGAAATACAGCAAGACTACTTCTATGGAAACTAAACAGGTAAAGTTCCTATTAAAGCTGTTGGGATTTCCCAATTATCGTACTGGCTTGAGTTCTAGCAGTTTTGATAGTTTTAAAAGTGAGAAAAACAAAATCTGTCGAGATTTGGGGGAACTCGAATATGTAGACTATTCCCGCGAAATTGCCACAGTCAAGATTTTACCTCCTGGTCAAGCACTATTAAAACTCGACTCTGCACAATTACCTACTGATGATAAAGAATTGAAGGTACTAGAGAAAATAGGTAAGAGTTCTGGAAAAATTGCCCCCAGTGAAATCAAAGTTTCAGCACTAAAATCAGATGAACGAGATGTAATCTTAAAAACCTTGGGTGAACGGGGTTTGATTGCTATTGAAATCAAGATGAAAAGGGTTAAGGCTGAAGTTTGGTTAACGGAAAGAGGAATTGAGTTTTTGCGAGATGAATATATTCCCGAAGGAAAAGCAAATATAGACTTTAGTTTGCTGGGTAATTATGTGCAGTTTTTACGGAAGAATTTGCGGATTAAGTCAGAACAAGTTTCTACTTTAGTTTCTGATAATGTGGCATCATATTCTGATATTAATAGCAATATTAGTGATGAAGAAATTTTAGAGACTATCAAGAAATTAGATCGGGAATTGGGTACAGAGAATTATTTACCAATTTTCCATTTACGGCAAAAGTTACAACCGCCTTTATTACGAGATGATTTAGATCAGGCGTTGTATAGGTTGCAAAAAAGTGACAAAATTGATTTTAGTACCCTACAAGAAGTCAGTGCTTATACACCAGAACAAATTGATGCGGGAATTCCTCAAAATATTGGTGGACAACTGTTTTTTCTCATAGTTAATTAACAGGTTTTCCAATATTTTTCATTTTTTCATCACTTCCTCCTCTCACTCACCCATATCTATGACAGACATTAAAGACATTATTAAACGCGAGGTCAACCCTTTTGACGTGATCAATTTGAAGCCCACTAATTTTTGGGCTGAAGAACAAGATTCAAAACTCATGGTTGAGTCAATTCATAAAAACGCAATCATAGAAATTGAAGGTTTACTTGATTTAGTAGGTAAAGATCATCGTAGTCGTACAGCTTTATTAGCTGGTGAGTCTGGTTCTGGTAAAAGTTATTTATTAGGTCGGCTCAAACGCACTCTTAACCGGAAAGCCTTTTTCGCCTATATTCTCTGTAATTGGGCTGATAGTAGTAATATCTGGCGGCATATTTTACGTCATACTGTTGATAGTTTAATTCAAGTTCCTGAAGGTGAAAAAGAATCACAGTTAATGTTGTGGTTGAAAAGTTTAACCGCATTTACAAGAAGTGATATCAAGCAACGAATATTTAATGATAATTTTTGGGAAGCATTACAAAGTAATCGGCAAAAATTCATCAAACACCTCAAGGATAGTTATAAAAAGGCAGGTATTTATAACCCTGATATGTTTTTTGGAGTGCTACATGATCTCGCAAATCCAGAATTATATGATTTAGCTTGTGAATGGCTGCGTGGCGATGATTTAAATGAAGATTCCATGAAAGAAATCAAGGTCAAAACTTGCATTAATACAGAAGATGCTGCTAAGAATATCTTAGCAAACTTTGGCAGAATTTCCACACAAACCCAACCGATTGTTTTATGTTTTGACAATTTAGATACTATGCCCCAGTTACCAGAAGGTTTTCTGGACATACAACCTTTTTTTAATGTCAACACCACAATTCACGGGGATAATTTAAAAAATTTCTTGGTGATAATTAGCATTATTACAAACACATTAAAACGGCATTTTGATCAAATTCTCCCAGCAGATAAAGCCGGAATACATAAAACAATTCAGTTAAAACCTATTACTATAGAACAGGCGGAAGCACTTTGGGCTTATCAACTTCAGCCATTACATCAACTAGCAAATCCTAGACCTGAATCTCCTATTTTTCCCCTAAATCGGGGAATGTTGGATAAAACCTCCCCCGGTGGTAAAACTATGCCTAGAAATACATTAGTTTTAGGTCGTGAAGAATATCAAAAATATAAAGGTTCATTATTAGATGAAAAACCAAAGCCCGAAACAGTTACAATACAAATAAAGGTAACAACATCCAATGAAAAAACTGTTCCTAAACCTATAATCGTTGTTCCACCACGATCTCAAGATAATCAAGATACAATTCAAGCAGAATTTGAATTATTATGGCAGCACGAATATACAAAAAGCCAGGGGAAAATTACCAAGATTTCTTTGTTATCATCACCTGATTTAATTCAGATGTTGCAGCAATCTATATCTACTTTAAAAATACAGGGAGTTAAGTCTAAACTTTTAAGCGGAAAGTATGCTAGTTATTCCTTGAGTTATCAACATCCCACAAATCGGCAAAAATTAGGTATACTTTGGACAGAAGATTCAAATATGAATAGTTTTTATCATGTAATGAATGCTTGTCAAACAGTAATTCAAAAAAATCTTTGTCAAACTATGCACTTAATTCGTGCTGGAGATTTAGGAAAACCAAATCTGGCTGGAAATCAACTCTATAGACAGATTTTTACCAATACTAATCATGTTCATATTAAACCAAGTCTGTCTTCTATTCACTACTTGGCAACATATCAAAGTTTGGTAAATTCTGTCAAATCTCAAGAGTTAGTAATTGGTGGAAAAACGATTAATTTACGAAGACTAGAAACTTTAATTAATGAAGCTGAGATTTTACATAAATGTACTTTATTGCAGGATTTAGGTATTGTTTCCAAAACAGAGAAACCACCAACTACAAATAGAAACGGTAAAAAAGATTTAAGACCTGTTAAAGATTTCTTATTAAATCTAGTCAAAACTCAAAGTTATATGGGAGTACCTACTTTAATTTCACAAGTAGTTAGCCAATTTCCTGATGTGAAAGAAACTGATATTCAACATTTAATTGATCTATTATGCCAAGAAAAGAAAGTTAAGATTATGAACCCAAAAGCTAAATTACCAGATCAATTAATTTGTTTAATTGTTTAAATTCACTTGTTTTTTATAAGATCATCAGCCAATGCACTACCTGATAGAATCTTCTGAAATTTACCAGCAAATTTTCCAACTGTCCCTATCTAAAACCCTATGGATAGATACGGAAATCGCTGATTCGTATACCGATAAACCAAAATTAGCACTAATTCAGGTATTGGCTGATTATACAGATTTAACTGGTGAATCTGCTTACATTTTTGATGTTTTAGATAAACCTGATTTGGCTGCATATTTTATCAACCAAATTATGGTTAATTCCCAAATTGAGAAAGTTTTTCATAATGCTGGTTTTGATTTAAAATATTTAGGGAAGGAAGTAGCTCAAAATGTGACTTGTACTTTCAAAATAGCGAGAAAAATCACCAAAGAAGTTTTACAAACTACCAACTTAAAACTAAAAACTCTAGCTGCTGAACTCTGTCAATTTTCTCATGTAGACGCAGAAGAAGGAAGCAGTGATTGGGGAAAACGTCCCCTGACTCAAAAACAGTTAAACTATGCAGCTATGGATACTGTTTATTTAGCTGCTGTTCATCGTCGCTTACTGGAAATATCCAATCCTGATGTTATCAGTCGTATATTTAATATGGTAAATAATAAATCTGAAAACTCTTCTTTAACTCCCACTAAAGTTAGATTAGCTTTTGAATGTCCCCGACTATTTTATCTAAATCACCATTTTAATTGTAAAGCAATATTCTCTCCTAAAGATACCCTTGGGGGTGTTGGTAATGTTTTCCACAAATTAGCGGATGATTTGATTAATTTACTGCTGATTGAACCCAGATTTAAAAGTTTATTCAATCCATCTGCAACACAATTAAAGGTAGATGTAATTACCTTAGAAATTCAACAATTATTCTATCAAATTAGGTTCTTTCCCTATTTACAAGATGTAATTGCAAAAGACGCGAGTAAACCACCTGTATTACTACAAGTTTGGCAAGGTTTACGAGGATTAATTAAAAAGTTTACTGAATTGTTAGTAATTAATCGTCATTATTGTAGTGCGGAAACGGTTATTCAGAATACTTTTATTTCTGGAGAACACCATTTAGAATATTACTTTGATTTACCTAATGGGACAAAACAATTAATTAGAGGTGAGTTTGATTGTCTGGTTTTTAATTTTGAACTTAAACGCCTTTGTATGGTTGAGTTTAAAACCTATCAACCTGTAGATTTAGCAGCACAATTAGCGCAAGTCTCTCTCTATAGTTATATGTTATGGAAGCAGAAAAAAGCACCTGTTGATTCTGCTGTTTATTGTGTTTTACCAGAATTTAAAGAATACAAATATTCTTGGGAACAGTTAGAAAATACGGTTCATCAATTAATTCCCTATAAATTATTACAAATGCAAAACTGGTTAAGTTGGGAATCTCCAAATCCTAACCCACCACCAGCGACGACTGAACCTTATTTATGTGAAATTTGCCCCCAACAACAAAAATGTCAAACTTTTTTTAATTCTAGTGCTACTCTGAGTCAATGTCTAGAGAAAATGATAGATGTATGTGATCGGTTGATAACTACGTCAACTATTACTGCTGATAAAACAGAGGAATCCTTAGTTACAAATGTGGAATCTGATCCCACCCAACCCCCCTTAGAAAGGGGGGAGATTTTACCAACTATTAATGCTGATGAAATTGGCGCATTTTTAGTGACAGTTCTAGAATCTTTTAAGGTTAATGTAGATTATTATGGCGCTGATGTAAGTCCGGCATTTATTCGGGTGAAGATCAAACCACATTTAGGTGTGAAAGTTCCTTCAATTTTGAAATTATCCGCAGATTTACAAGTACAATTGGGGTTAGAAAATCCCCCTTTAATTGCACCTCAAGCTGGTTATGTAAGTGTTGATTTACCCCGGCAAGATAGACAAATTGCTAAATTTGAAGATTTTATTCAAAAGCAATTTTTACCCCCAACAGCACCCGTAAAAATTGCTATTGGAGTGGGTATTGATGGTAAATTGTTAGAGGCTGATTTATCAGATCCAAATACCTGTCATTTTTTGGTGGGAGGAACAACAGGCAGCGGAAAAAGTGAGTTTTTGAGATCCTTACTTCTCAGTTTAATCTATCGTCATTCTCCGCAACATCTCAAAATTGCCTTAGTTGACCCCAAGCGGGTAACATTTCCCGAATTTGAACAAATGTCATGGTTATATGCACCAGTTGTCAAAGATAGCGATCGCGCTGTAGAATTAATGCAGGAACTAGTTGCACAGATGGAATCTCGCTATCAAAAATTTGAAAAAGCTAAATGTGCAGATTTAACAGTTTATAATCAACGTTCCTCCCAAATTTTACCGCGTATTGTCTGTATATTTGATGAATACGCCGATTTTATGGCAGAAAAAGAAACTCGCACCATATTAGAACAAAGTATCAAACGTTTAGGCGCAATGGCAAGAGCCGCCGGCATTCATTTGATCATTTCCACACAACGTCCAGAAGCGAGTATTGTTACCCCAATTATCCGTTCTAACCTACCTGGACGAGTCGCCCTGCGTACCTCAAGTCAAGCAGATTCATCTATTATTCTGGGTGGAAAAGAAATAACAGCAGCTTATTTATTAGGGAAAGGTGATTTAGTTTACCAAGTTGGTTCACATCTACAACGCCTTCAGAGTTTATTAGCACAAAGTATTAAACTATCTTAAAAAGATCCCCGACTTCTTAGAGAAGTCGGGGATCTAAGTAACATAACCAAAGTTAAAATTTATTAGATAATATGAACGCGACATCATTGGGAAAGCGTCAGTAGAGGAATTAACATGGGATATGTAATTGCAACCGCAAATATGAAGGGTGGAGTTGGTAAAACCACCATTACAGTCAACATAGCTACTTGTTTAGCGAAAAATTACGGAAAAAAAGTCTTAGTTTTAGATTTAGATAGTCAAATTAGTGCCACACTGAGTTTAATGTCACCTGTGGACTTTGCTAAACGTCGTAAACAAAGAAAGACGCTGAGATATTTGTTAGATCAAATTATTAATCCCGAACCAGAGGCAAAATTTACAATTCAGGATATTATTCAATCTGAGATTTGTAATCTGCCTGGATTACATTTATTACCGGGAGATATAGATTTATATGATGAATTTGTAGTTTCAGAAATGCTGCATAATCAATCGCTAGCATTAGGTGAACAGGATTTTGAAAATATTTGGAATCGTTTTGAAAGGGTGTTAATTAGAGATATTTTAAACCCTGTGAAGGATGAATATGATTTTATTCTGTTAGATTGCGCTCCCGGTTATAATCTCATGACTCGCAGTGCTTTAGCTACTAGTGATTTTTACATTCTTCCTGCTAAACCAGAACCCTTATCTATAGTAGGAATCCAACTTTTAGAAAGACGGATTTCCCAATTAAAAGAAAGTCATGAACATGAAGCCAAAATAGATATTAAAATGTTGGGAATTGTCTTTAGTATGTACAGTAATAACTTACTCAATGGGAGATATTATAAACAGGTGATGCACCGAGTTGTGGAAGATTTTGGGGTAGATAAAATTTGTAAAGCTCAAATCCCTGTGGATGTTAATGTTGCCAAAGCTGTAGATAGTTTTATGCCTGTATCTTTACTCAGTCCAAATACAGCCGGTTCTAAGGCATTTATGCAATTAACTCAGGAATTATTGAAGAAATTGTAACCAGGTGTTTGAAAAGTTGAATAGGTGTAAAAAGCTCCCTCACTTTTCAAACATCTTCTAAGGTAAAAACCGATCTAAAGCAGCTTTTAACTGGGTAATTTCTAGATCAATGTTACCTTCTTGGGCGGCTCTACCAATACACTCAGTTAAATGCTCATCTAATACGATCCGTGCTACTTTATCTAATGCTCCACGGACAGCGGCAATTTGTAATAAGACATCAGGACAGGGGGTATTTTGCTGTACCATTGCTTTGATACCGCGAACGTGTCCTTCTATCCTGGAAAGTCGGTTAATAATTCGCTTTAAGGACTCTTCGCTGTGAACATGAGGATGAACAGAATCAACATGATCATGGGAATGATCTGTATGGTTGTGATTGTGTGTATGTGCTGCTGATTCCGATCTATTCAGGGGTTCGTTGATGACTGGGTTGGCTGCATTCATGAGTAGGTTTTGGCATTTTGGCATTAATTAATATTTTAGCCTAGAGAGATCGGAATTTTTAATATTGCGAGTTTTTAGCGACTGATGACTAAATGCCCAAATTTTAGGAAAAATTCGTTAAGATCAAAAAAATAGGACTTACGCAACTGGCATATTGGTAGGGTGTGGTTCAGTAAGCTCACCAACCACGTCAGACTGCATAAATCCTGCAAATCAACGGATTGTTGATATCTGACGTACCCTACAACAGATTTTTTGTGTGACACCTGCGTAGGTCTTGTTAACGTTGACATCTAAGATACATTTATCAAAAAACCACAAAAATTAGGCTTTGTAGATTAGGTTGTGATTATGCGATTTTCCAAATTATCCCGGTCTATCAAACAAATTAGTACCCATGTTTTAGCGATTTTTATGGGAGTGATGTTAACTGTCACTTCTCTCAGGGTGTTACCTTCAGCAGCAGAACCGGGGCCAAATCCTGTCACTGAACCATCAGCAAGAGTTCTTGAAAAGTCATCTCCTGCTACGAATGCTATTGGTAGTCATAGTTTTGTAACAACGGCGGTAAATCGTGTAGGTTCGGCAGTAGTAAGAATTGATACAGAAAGAACAGTTTCTCGCCGCAATGATCCGATGATGGAAGATCCTTTTTTCCGGCGGTTTTTTGGTGATAGCTTTCCCCAACAGTCTCCCACTGAACAGTTACGGGGTTTAGGATCCGGTTTTATTCTAGACAAAAGTGGTGTAATTCTCACTAATGCTCACGTAGTTGATCAAGCTGATAAAGTTACAGTTCGTCTCAAAGATGGCCGCACTTTTGAAGGTAAGGTGAAAGGCATTGATGAAGTTACAGATTTGGCTGTTGTCAAGATTAATGCTGGTAAGGATTTACCTGTTGCCCCTTTAGGTTCTTCTAGTAATGTGCAGGTGGGTGATTGGGCGATCGCTGTCGGTAATCCATTAGGATTTGATAATACTGTAACTTTGGGAATTGTCAGCACTCTCAAACGTTCCAGCGCTCAAGTTGGCATTAGCGATAAACGGTTAGATTTCATTCAAACTGATGCAGCTATTAACCCCGGTAACTCCGGTGGCCCGTTATTAAATGGTTTAGGAGAAGTAATTGGCATTAATACGGCAATTCGCGCCGATGCGATGGGAATTGGATTTGCCATTCCTATTGATAAAGCAAAAGCGATCGCTACTCAATTACAACGAGATGGTAAAGTTGCTCACCCCTATTTAGGGGTGCAAATGGTGACACTAACACCAGAATTAGCCAAACAAAATAACAATGATCCTAACTCCATGTTTGAAATTCCCGAAGTTAAAGGAGTTTTAGTAATGCGAGTTGTACCTAATTCACCGGCTGCCACTGCGGGTATCCGTCGCGGGGATGTGATTGTGCAAATTGACAATAAACCAATTACTAGCGCGGAACAGTTACAACGGGTAGTAGAAGATAGCAACCTGGGGCAAGTATTGCAAGTCAAGGTACAAAGAGGTAATCAAACACAAATGCTTTCAGTTCGCACTGCTGAATTGAAAGATATTTCCTAGTTAGTTTGTAACCACCTAGCTAGTAGTAAGAAAAGTCCCCCAAGTTTGGGGGATTTAGGGGCATCTATCAAGTGTTACATAGCACAGGAAAAGGTTTTCAAACATCCTCTCAATTGATAATTATCCAACAAGGAGATTTTCTTCGGGATAGTGAACTCTGCTAGGACGAGGATCACCTAATATGGATGACATTAATAATAAAATACCGACGCGACCAATGTACATAGTCAGAATTAAAATTAATTTGGCGGCGGTAGAAACAGTTCCAGTAATACCTGTGGAAAGTCCTACTGTACCAAATGCCGATACTACTTCAAATAGGATTTGAATAAAGGCCAATTCCGGGTCGGTAAGACTAATTAAAACTGTGGCAACAATCACCGTAGCTAGTGAACCAAAGACCACACCCACGGCTTTTAAAATCAAGGATACGGCAATTTTGCGATTATATAATAGTACCTCTTCTTTCCCTTGTAAAATAGCTTTTGTAGAACTGGTCAGCACTCGTAAAGTTGTGGTTTTAATTCCTCCCCCTGTACCTCCAGGACTTGCACCAATAAACATGAAAGCAATCATAATGAATAATCCTGCATTAGTCATTTTACCAATGTCAATACTGTTAAAACCAGCAGTTCTGGTACTAACTGACTGAAACCAAGCTGCTAATATTTGATCAAATAAACCTAATTGTCCAAGGGTACTATCATTTCTAATTTCTATTAAGAAAAGAGCAACTGTTCCTACCAATAATAATATTAAAGTTGTGCTAGTGGCAACTTTAAAATCTAGAGAAAACATTAAATAACTCGGCTTTTTAATGATCCGATTACTTTGATAAATAAAGCCATCTCTCAACCATAAATATATATCCAAAATCACCTGATAACCAATACCACCAAAGATGATTAAACAGCCAATTGTGATAATAACTAATGGAGAAGATTGGTAACTCATTAAATTGTCTTTAAATAGACTAAATCCAGCATTATTCCAAGCACTAACACTGTGAAAAATTGCTAACCACGTTCCTTCTTGCCAACCTTTTTCGGGAACAAAGGCTAACATTAATAAAAATACTCCCGTGAGTTCAAATAATAAGGTCGTGGCAATAATAGAACGGATAATTTGGGTACTACCACTCATACCTGGACGGTCTAAAGCTTGTTGAATTGCTACTTTTTGTCGCAAATCAAACTTTCTACCAATTAATAACATTAAAAAGGTGGTAGTTGTCATGTAACCTAAACCACCAATTTGTGCCAATAGGGCAATAAATAATTGACCTAAAAAGGAAAATTGAGTACCAGTATCTACTACGGCTAATCCTGTGACACAAACCGCAGAAGTTGAAGTAAATAGTGCCACAATGGGGTCATTCCAATCACCATTCCCGGTAGAGAAAGGCATCGTCAAAAGAATTGCTCCCAAGAGAATGACAGCTATAAATCCCAAACAAATTGTCCGAGCAACAGTCATAAGTAATTAAAAATGAAGAAATTTTCTGCAATTAGGCTATTTTTATATATTCCCAAGGTAGAATTAATAGGTTATTACCTGGCGTAAAAAAATATCCCTATCTAATTAAAAACATAGATGGTAGCATATCAATAAGTTTTTTTTCGTTTTCTTGTCATCTTTATTATTAACAACTTAATGAGTCAAATACTTTACAAACAAATTCAGGAATTTTACGATGCTTCTTCCAGTTTGTGGGAACAAATTTGGGGAGAACATATGCACCATGGATATTATGGTGTAGATGGTAAACAGGTCAAAGAACGCCGTCAGGCACAAATTGATTTAATTGAAGAATTACTCAAGTGGGCAAATGTTAAGAGTGCGGAAAATATCCTTGATGTTGGCTGTGGTATAGGTGGTAGTTCTTTATACCTAGCTGATAAATTTGGGGCAAATGCCACAGGAATTACATTGAGTCCTGTACAAGCGGCTAGAGCCACAGAAAGGTCTTTGGCTATGAATTTGAGTCAAAAGACTAGATTCATGGTTGCTAATGCCCAGGAAATGCCCTTTGAGGATAATTCTTTTGATTTGGTGTGGTCACTGGAAAGCGGTGAACATATGCCAGATAAAACTAAATTTTTACAAGAATGTTATCGAGTCCTAAAGCCAGGTGGGACTTTAATTATGGTTACATGGTGCCATCGGCCAACGGACAAGTCACAACTCACAGCAGATGAGCAAAAGCATTTAGAAGATATTTACCGAGTCTATTGTTTACCTTATGTTATTTCTTTGGCGGAGTATGAAGCGATCGCTTGGCAATTACCATTAAATAATATTCGTACTGCCGACTGGTCAACCGCAGTTGCACCTTTTTGGAATGTTGTCATTGACTCTGCCTTTACACCTCAAGCATTTATCGGTTTATTAATGGCTGGTTGGAGTACAATTCAAGGGGCATTATCTTTAGGTTTAATGCGTCGAGGTTATCAAAGCGGATTAATTCGCTTTGGATTATTGTGCGGGACAAAATAGACCAGGGAACAGCAAAAAAAATGAATCAGTTTTATCAACAAAATTCTCCTATTTCTTCTAGCAGTTGGTTTTCTGCTTTTTGGAGGTTTTCCCGTCCCCATACAATTATCGGCACAAGTTTGAGTATTTTCGGGTTATATTTAATTACTCTAGGTGTCACATCTAGCGGGTTTTCTATTTCCCACCTTGGTCAAATTTTAGCAACATGGATTGCTTGTTTATGTGGCAATATCTATATTGTTGGTTTGAACCAAGTCGAAGATATTGATATTGATAAAATCAATAAACCTCATCTACCATTAGCATCAGGAGAATTTACCAGAGGACAAGGGCAATTAATTGTTATTATTACTGGTATTGTTGCTTTGGTTTTAGCCTGGTTAACTGGCCCATATTTATTGGGAATGGTAGCCCTGAGTTTAGTTATTGGTACAGCTTATTCTTTACCACCAATTCGGTTAAAACAATATCCTTTTTGGGCAGCTTTATGTATTTTTTCCGTGCGGGGAACAATTGTTAATTTAGGATTATTTTTGCATTTTAGCTCTGTTTTGCAAAGGAGCCAAGGTATACCCAATGTAGTATGGGTTTTAACAGTATTTATTTTGGTATTTACATTTGCGATCGCTATTTTCAAAGATATTCCTGATCTAGAAGGCGATCGCACTTACAACATTACAACATTGACAATACAACTCGGACAACAAAAAGTATTTAATCTCGCACTTTGGGTATTAACAATTTGTTATGGAGGGATGATTTTAGTAGCATTATTGCAACTGGCTAAAATTAACACCATTTTTGTGGTCATTACCCATACATTAATTATCATTGTCCTCTGGTGGCAAGGTACAGGAGTCAATTTACAAGATAAACAAGCCATTACTAATTTCTATCAATTTATCTGGAAATTATTCTTTCTCGAATATCTACTTTTTCCCGTTTCCTGTTTATTAGCTTAAAATCATGTTAGAAACATTTCCCACTGCCAATATTATCGCCATTTCTATAGTTATATTTGGTTTGGCTATTCTCGGATACTTGAGTATCAAAACATTGATCACTTCTAATTTATTTCAGAAAGGCATTAATTTTTATCAAGCTAAGGATTATGATAATGCTGAAATAGTTTTACGCAAAGTTATTGCTATTAACTGTACTAATGATATGGTACGGTTGTTATTAGGAGATATTTTAAATCAGAAAGGCCAAATTACCGAAGCTAAAGCATTATTTTGTGAAGTAATTGATAGCAGTCCTAAAAATCCTGATGCTTATTTACGTTTAGCAAATATTCTCATGCAGGAACAACAGGAAACGGAAGCAAAAGCTAATCTCATACAAGCAAAAGAATTATTGCAAAAACAGCGTCAACCAGAAAGGGCGAAAAAAGTCGCTCTTTTACTAGATAAAATGACAGCTAAAAATGTCTGATAAGTAGGTAAACTTAAAATAACCGAAATGTGTAACGATTAACTTGCTGATTACCGAAACCGTGGAAATCATAGTCTGATCAACTACCCTTAATCATACCACACCCCCAACCAGTGAACCTTTTAAGAATACCAAATCATCATTTTTCCGCATTCCCATATATCGGGAGCATAAAAAATGTGTAAACTTAAAAGAGTTCACTCAATAATAAAATCAATCATGACTCGCTGGTTTAATATTGCAGGTCCTTGTAAAGAAGATATCCACTATATGCTATCTCCCACAGTCAGATTACCAGATTTAGAGGAGCTAATTCAACAACGTAGTTATTTTGTCCTTCATGCACCACGACAAACAGGGAAAACCACCGCCATGTTATCCCTAGCAAAACAACTTACTGATACAGGAAATTATGCCGCAGTCATGGTATCAGTAGAAGTAGGAAGTGCATTTAATCATGACCCTACCGCCGCAGAATTAGCAATCTTAGGAACTTGGTATAATACAATAAATATCCGCTTACCTAAAGAATTGCAACCACCTGTAAAAGAATGGCAACAAGAAGAACCAGGAAGCAGAATTAAGGCTTTTTTACAAAATTGGGCAAAAGCTATAAATC
>NZ_PGEM01000151.1 GCF_002934005.1 Cuspidothrix issatschenkoi CHARLIE-1
CTACGTTAGAGGTAAGAGTTAAAGACCTACCAGGGAATGCGTAGCTAGTTCCCTGCTCTAGAACTTAAAAGTTAAACAGGCTTAAGGGTTAAACCAGTGCTTTTAAGATAGTTACCGACCTCTAACATTGTCAAAGCTAACATTACCCCAGAAATGGGAGGCTCTTCGGAGCAAAATATTATATCCAAATATTTGTTTTAGACACTGAAAAAAGACCACTCTTTCCTAATTAATCCAGTAAATCAATTCACAAAGACAGTTACGAATCGAATATGGAAAATCAAAGATTTGTTAATTGCTCAACTGTCCCTTTCATTGTTTGTGCTGCCGCACAAAATTACTCCAGGGACGTTTCACAATTAAACCTCCATTCCTCCCATCACCAAACTGAGTACAGTTTTGGTGGGGGTCTCCTGGAGGTTTGGATGAAATTATTTTTTCTCATGTTAATGATTTTCTACTGTGAGTGCATATTCCATAAGAGTGCTAACGCTGAAAGTCAACCTACTGTTACCCCAACAGTACAAGAGAATCAAGCCCAGAATCTCATCACAGAACCGGCGACAATTAACAGTTATTGGCATCAAGCAAATCAAGCAAATAACGAATTATCTTTAAGCATCAGCGACCCAGAATGCAAAAAAATAAGTCCTATTAACTATATCAATAATCCACAGTCTTTTTTTCAATCATGTGACGATGCTAATAAATCAAATCGTCAAATTTATGAACCGGTTGAGTATTTAAAAGTCCCACGTCTGGACTCTGGAATTAAGATCAAGCTTGGTGATTTTTAATTGGGGATTGGTTGTAAGAATTCAGGTGAGGAGATAAGATCCCCGACTTCTTTTATTTATTGTGTCCATAAATGATCAATTGATCTTAGAAGTCGGGGATCTGGGTATGGTGGTCAAACGTCAACAGTCAACCATCAACATTACCCGATTTTATTCATCATCAAAATCCTCATCATCGTCTCCGTCATCTCCATCATCATCAAAATCATCATCTTCTACAAGGTCGCTAATTTCATCAGCAATGAGATCATCATCATCATCATCGAGGATGAGACGTTCTCCCATTTTGCTGCCAAAACTACCTTCACCCATACCCTGTACATCCAGATTATAGAGTTTAGCGGTACGGTCATCTAAAACCATATCTAAAGGATCATCTACTTCATCTAGTACCCCAGTACCTATATCGGTTACATAATCGTCAATTGTTCCTGCTTCCTCATAAGTATTGTAACCAGTACCAGCAGGAATCAAACGACCGATGATCACGTTTTCCTTGAGACCGCGTAACCAATCAGATTTACCCTCAATAGCCGCTTCAGTTAATACTCTAGTTGTTTCTTGGAAAGATGCCGCAGAGATGAAACTGTCAGTATTTAAGGATGCCTTGGTGATACCTAGTAACATTGGTGTATATTCCGCTCTTGCCCCACCTGTAATGGACATAGCCTCATTCACCTGTTCTACTTGGCGCAGTTCTACCAGTTCCCCAGGAAGCATGGTAGTATCACCACCGTCATCAATACGGACTTTATTGGTCATTTGCCGGACAATGACTTCGATGTGTTTATCAGAAATATCAATGCCTTGGGACTGGTACACCATTTGCACCTCATTCACCAAAAAGGTTTGTACCTTTTGTAAAGCATGAGAGGCACAGGCATAAACACCATCTTCTGAACCCAAACTGAAGAATATCTCTAGGATTTCGTGGGGGTTGGATGGTCCATCTGTCAGGGGTTGACCTGCCACAATGTGCGCTCCGTCAGGAACTATCAGATTTTGTCCAGGACCGAGGGGATAGTCTGTCACCGCGCCATTATTTTCAATAACTTTAATGGAATATGCTTCACGGGTAATAGATGTTGCCTCATCGCCATCACCATAGACTATCTTCACTTCTCCAGGACGACGCGCCAGGATACAGCCTTCCTTGGGTTTACGAGCTTCTAGCAGTTCTTCAATCCGGGGTAAACCTTGGATAATGTCTCCAGTTTTCGCCCGTTCAAATACTAGTAACACCAAGTTATCACCCCGTTGTACCAAGTCCCCATCTTCCACTTGCAGCACTGCACCGGGACTGACTCGGTAGGGACGACCGACCCGGAGAGTGATGGTGTAAGCTGATTTGTCCGTTGTCAGTTGTCCGTTGTCTGTTGTTTTGCCACTGAGGACTGATGACTGACCATTGACAACTTCTACCACTTGTCCAGATTCAGCCGCTAGGATGCCAGGAGCAATTTCGCTACCTTCAACTACTAAATCTCCAGTTTTCACCTTGGGAGCAACGTTAGTATCCACTGTCATCAAATCATGTTGACGTAATACTAAACAACGACGCACGGTTTCTGTACCTTTTTGCACACCGCGAACTATGCCACCTTCTTTACACAATATCTGAGTTCTGGCAACAACCGCACCGGGGGCAATAGTATCACCATCCTTAACTTCTAGGTTAGTTTGAGTACTGCCTTGGGTAGCATCGGCGGTGATATCTCGACGCATTACCAGTGATTCTAAAATCACCAACTGCAAACGCTGAATTTCTTCGTTGTCTGGGTCAGGAATCAGTTCTATATCCGCCGCTAAGGGAGAAGAACCGTGTTCACTATCTGTTTCTTGTTCGATTTCTAAAACTATCTGTGTCCGCAGCAGTTCCACCCCTTCCACAGATTTCACCCGTTCCGAATCTTTGTAGGGAATACGTTGTACTGCCCGCAGTTGGATAGAACGGCCTGTGTGTTGACTCACGGAAGTGGTAGCAGGAACATCTGGGTTAGTGGGGACTGGAAATTCCACTACCGGACGACTTAGCAGGGCTGGACCTTCGGGAGTTTCTACATATTGGATGTAACGCAATTCTGTGGCGGTTGTTCCTTGTAGTTCTTCCCCAGCTTGGAGGAAGGTATCATTTTTTTCCATGACTGCTTCCGGGTCATCTACCATTAGCAGTTCACCAGGTTTAATCACCACTTCCCGGAGAATGTCGTTCTTTTGGGTAACTTCTACCACACCACCAGTTTGACAGAAGATGTCTTTCACTACTTCTGTACCTGGCTCAACAAACTGACCATCTTCTACTAGTAGTAGGGAAATATCTTTGTTAACTTCGTGGGTTTCTTCTGGTATCCATAGGAGTGTTCCCCCTTGAACTACTTCATAACCCAGTTTGGCTTTACCTTTTTTCTGCACTTCTACGCCGGCAAACTTCAAGAAGCCCCCGGTAGTGGTGCGGTAATGATCATCTATCAGTTCAGCTACTACTTGTCCATTTTGTACCTTTGTTCCAGGAGTAGCCCGGAGGTTAAATTCTTGGTTGTTGGCAGTGGTAATTAGGTAGTTGTTCCGCCCTTGGGAACTATGCACGGTAATGGCGGCTTGGTCAAGAATGACGGAAGCGGTAATGATTTCGATTTCTCTGGTGGCTTTACCGGGAATTGCTTCTGGTAAGCGGACGACACCACCGTGAATAGTGGTGAGTTTGGTTTCTGCTAATACTCCGTTAGTGTCAATGGCATCGCCATTTTTAACTATTAGTTCTGCACCGGGAGGCAAGTTGTAAACATCACCAGATAGAATCCAAATTAATCCCCCTCTGGAAGCGGTAACAGTGGTATTGCCTTGACGGTCGGTTTTTTGTTCCGCCACCACATCAGCAAATTTGACCTCACCAGCCAAATCAGAAGCCACATCTTTCACAGCTTTTTCTGTGTTAGTTCTGGTAGTTCTACCACCCAGGGCGACTTCTGCCACTAAATGATCTGCTAATACCTGCTGGCCATTGTGAATGTAAAGGGTTGAACCTTGGGTAACAGCAATTTCTTGGCTTTCTCCTGTACCCTGTTTTTTATCCCCTTCAATCATCAATGTGCCGTTAGCTTCGACATAAAGAGCGTCTTCACCATGGCGGGTACGATAGGGACGGGTTTGTAGTTTGCGAGGGATTTTTACTGTTCCTGCTACTTTGGAACGTACTTGTTGGGCTACTTCCCCGGTAAATACACCTCCGGTGTGGAATGTCCGCATGGTTAGCTGTGTACCGGGTTCACCAATACTCTGAGCGGCAATAATCCCCACCGCTTCCCCTAAATCTACCATTTTGGCGTGTGCCAAACTCCAGCCATAACAATGTTGACAGACAGAACGGGCAGCTTCGCAGGTGAGGGGACTACGGACTGTGACCGTTTTGACACCAGCTTTTTGAATAGCGATCGCTAAGTCATCATCTATGGGAGTATTGCGAGGAGCAATGATTTCCTTGGTTTCTGGATGAATTACATCTTCACCCACTACCCTACCCATTAAGCGAGTAGCGAGTTTAATTAAGGTTTTGTTCCCTTCGACCATTGCCCCAATAGTCAAGCCCCTATTAGTGCCACAGTCAAATTCCCGCACAATTACGTCTTGGGAAACATCAACTAACCGCCGGGTTAAGTAACCAGAGTCCGCTGTTCTTAAAGCTGTATCTACTAGTCCTTTCCGGGCACCATAACTGGAAATAATATATTCTGTAACCGTTAATCCTTCCCGGAAGTTAGTTTTAATTGGTAAGTCAATAATTTCCCCTTGGGGATCTGCCATTAGTCCCCGCATTCCCACCAATTGGCGCACTTGGGAAATATTACCCCGCGCCCCAGAGAATGCCATCATGTAGACAGAGTTAAGGGGATTGGTTTTTTTAAAGTGAACAACTACCTCATCTTTCAAAGCCTCTGAGGTACTGTTCCAAGTATCAATAACTTTTTGGAAACGTTCTACTTCAGTAATTTCACCCCGTTGGTAACGCTCTTCAGTGGCGAGAATTTCTGCTTCGGCTGCTTCCAAAAGTTCTTTTTTAGAAGGTGGAATCATCAAATCATCCACACTAATAGATACCCCCGCTTTGGTGGCATAGCGAAAACCCAAATCTTTGAGTTTATCCGCCATTACTGCTGTCCGCGCCGTTCCGTAATGGGTAAATGACCAAGAAATCAAATCTCTTAGTTTACCCTTATTAACCACAAGATTGCGAAAAACTGCTTTAGTCATAGGATTTTGGATTTTAGATTTTGGGTCTTAGATTATTTGCATTTTGGATTTTAGATGATTGGGATTTTGGATTATTTGAATTTTGAATTTGGCAATCCAAAATCTAAAATTGTCAAATCCAAAATCTAAAATCTAAAATCCAAAATTGTTAAGCGTCTATCGCTTCCTGAATAGCTTTGTTGTAGATGGCTCGTCCAGGGGTTGTATAAATGTACTGAGAAATTAAGTTTCCTTGGGCATCTTCACGAACACGACGGAATTTATACTTCACTACCCTACTGATGAGTTTGCCCTTATCATCCTTGTCTTCGATGATTTCTAGAGGTTCTGTGTCTGGTTCACCAGAGTCTATTTCCCCATCAAAGCGCACGTAAATATAGGCGTGAAGGTCAACTTGGTGAGCTTCGTAAGCCATAATTACGTCATCTAAAGAGGAGAAATATCTGCCCGCGCCCTTAGTAGCGTTGGGATTTTCTGCAGTCAGATAATATGCGCCCAATACCATATCTTGGCTAGGGGTAACAATGGGTTTACCTGTAGCTGGGGACAGAATATTATTAGAAGCCAACATTAACAACCGTGCTTCTGCTTGACTCTCTAGAGACAGGGGGACGTGAACCGCCATTTGGTCTCCGTCAAAGTCAGCGTTAAAGGCAGGACAGACTAAAGGATGAAGTTGAATAGCTCGCCCTTCTACTAAGATGGGTTCAAAGGCTTGAATACCTAAGCGGTGCAGGGTCGGTGCTCGGTTTAACATCACTGGATGTCCTTCTATCACCTCTTCCAACACATCCCAAACCGTGGGGTCATTGCGAGAGATTAATTTTTTGGCAGCTTTGATATTATTCACCATGCCGGAACGAATCAACCGATTGATCACAAAGGGTTGAAACAGTTCTATGGCCATTTCTCTTGGTAGTCCGCATTGGTGGATTTTCAGTTTAGGACCGACCACAATTACCGAACGGCCTGAATAGTCAACCCGTTTACCCAAAAGGTTTTGCCGGAAACGTCCTTGTTTACCTTCAATAATGTCTGACAAGGATTTTAAGGGGCGGTTATTTGCCCCTACTACTGTCCGTCCCCGACGGCCATTATCAATGAGGGCATCTACAGCTTCTTGCAGCATCCGTTTTTCGTTACGGACAATAATTTCTGGGGCAAGAATTTCCTGAAGCCTAGCTAAACGGTTATTGCGGTTAATCACCCGACGGTACAAGTCGTTTAAATCGCTAGTGGCAAATCTCCCGCCATCTAGCTGTACCATTGGTCGCAGATCAGGAGGAATGACGGGGATAATTTCCATCACCATCCATTCTGGTTGAGAACCTGTGGCAATGAAGTTATCTATTACCCGCAGCCGTTTAATTAATTTGGCGCGTTTTTGCCCCTTAGCGTTGGCAATTTCTTCTCTGAGAGATTCAGCTTCTTGTTCTAAATTAATATCCGCCAATAACCGCAGCAATGCCTCCGCACCAATGCCCACTTCCACACCTTCTAACTGCGAGTCTTCGCTGTAGATAGCATCTTCAATTTCTAACCACTGGTCTTCACTGAGGAGTTGTTTATAGGTAAGGGTATCAGCATTACCAGGAGCTAAGACTACATAGGAGTTGAAATAAACAATCTGCTCCACATCCCGCAGGGGCATATCCAGCAAGATAGCAATATAACTAGGAATCCCCTTGAGATACCAAACATGAGCTACGGGTGCTGCCAGTTTAATAAAGCCCATTCTGTGGCGACGGACGCGAGACTCAGTAACTTCCACACCGCAGCGTTCACAAACTATACCTCTATGGCGCACCCGTTTGTATTTGCCACAATGACATTCCCAGTCTTTAGCCGGTCCAAAAATGCGCTCGCAAAACAAGCCATCCATTTCTGGTTTGAGGGTGCGGTAATTGATAGTTTCTGGTTTGGTAACTTCACCTACCAATTGTCCATTAGGTAAAGTTCGTTCACCCCATTGGCGAATGCGTTCTGGTGAGGCTATACCAATTTTTACGTAGTCAAATTGATTAGTTTGGGGGGATCTCATGTCAATTAAAAATGAAAAATTAAAAATTAAAAAAGCTGCCAGTTGTCAGTGGTCAGTTGTCAGTTGTAATTTGCTACTAACCACTGATCACTGACTACTGACTAATCTTTACTCGTCCTCTTCCAATGACTCACGAGAAAGTGACTCATAAGTAGGTCTGGGGGGTGTGCGACGAGCAGCTTGGTCTGCCATTAGGTCTACTTCCACATCCAAGGAACTACCGTCTACCTGGGTTTCTACCTTATGCACGGCAATATCTAAACCTAGTGATTGCAACTCGCGCATCAACACCTTGAAGGATTCTGGTGTACCAGGACGAGGAATGGCTTTACCTTTAACGATGGCGTTGAGAGCTTCGTTCCGTCCTTGCATATCATCGGATTTGACTGTTAATAGTTCCTGCAAGGTATAAGCAGCGCCGAAGGCTTCCAATGCCCAAACTTCCATTTCCCCAAATCTTTGTCCACCTTGTTGAGCTTTACCACCCAAGGGTTGCTGGGTAACGAGGGAGTATGGTCCAGTAGAACGGGCATGAATTTTGTCATCTACTAAATGCACTAATTTCAGCATATAAGCTACGCCAACGGTAATGGCACAGTCAAATGGTTCACCGGTGCGACCGTCATAAACCATGATTTTGCCAGCATTGTCGGGGTTATATACCCAATCTCTACCAGTTTCGTCTCTAGCTTCTTGGAGTTTGCCGTGAACGAGGCGGCGGGAGGTTTCTTCTCCATACATTTCGTCAAAGGGAGTCATTTTAAACCGGACTCCCAGATTATGACCTGCCCAACCTAGTAAACATTCAAATACTTGACCCACATTCATCCGGCTAGGTACACCCAAGGGGTTCAAAACAATATCCACTGGTGAACCATCGGCTAAATAGGGCATATCTTCGGCGGGAAGAATACGGGAAATAATCCCCTTGTTACCGTGTCTCCCTGCCATTTTGTCGCCAACTTGGATTTTGCGTTTTTGGGCAACGTAAACCCGGACTACCATGTTAGCCCCTGGTGGCAATTCATCACCTTGTTCACGGGTGAACAGACGCACATCAACGACCCGGCCTTTTTCACCATTGGGGACTCGCAGGGAATTATCACGCACATCGCGGGCTTTTTCACCAAAGATGGCACGAAGGAGTTTTTCTTCGGGAGGTTGGTCTGATTCACCTTTGGGGGTGACTTTACCGACGAGAATATCCCCAGCTTCTACCCATGCACCGATGCGAATGATCCCTTGTTCGTCCAACTGTCTTAGGGCATCTTCCCCAACGTTGGGAATTTCTCTGGTGATTTCCTCTGGGCCTAGTTTGGTTTGTCTGGCTTCAATTTCAAATTTTTCAATGTGAATGGAGGTATAGATATCATCCTGTACCAACCGTTCGGAAATCAAAATCGCGTCCTCGTAGTTGTAGCCTTCCCAAGGCATATAGGCGACGACTATATTTTGTCCTAGTGCTAGTTCTCCACCTTCGGTAGATGAACCATCTGCCAATACCTGACCAGCTACAACTTTTTCGCCTATTCTCACCAATGGTTTTTGATTTAAACAGGTATCTTGGTTAGAACGTTGGTATTTGGAAAGGGTGTATTTAATTTCTTGGGGTTTATCAGTTGTTTGTTGCTCGTTGTCAGTTGTTTGCTGTTTTGTAAATGAATACTGACCACTGACTATTGACCACTGACTACTGACGCGCACACGAATCTCTGTGGCATCTACATACACCACTTCACCATCAGTGCGGGAGACTATGACCATCCCGGAGTCTCTAGCAGCTTGGGCTTCTAACCCTGTTCCTACTAGGGGACGCTCCGGTTTTAATAAGGGTACGGCTTGCCGTTGCATATTAGAACCCATCAGCGCTCGGTTAGCGTCGTCATGTTCCAAGAAGGGAATCATGCTGGTAGCAACTGAGACAATCTGAACTGGGGAAACTGCTACATAGTCTACTTGTTCTGGAGTTGTGGTTGTCCAGTCTTGGCGATAACGCACGGGTACTTGTGGACCTTTGATGTAGCCGTTTTCATCTAGGGGAACGTCACCGGTGGCTGTTCTCAGGTCGTCTTCTTCGTCTGCTGTCATGTAGACTGGCGGAACATCAAACCGCACTTTCCCATTTTCTACGGGTCTAAATGGGGTTTCTAAGAAACCGTAAAGGTTAACACGGGCATGGGTAGCCAATGAACCAATTAAGCCAGCGTTTGGACCTTCCGGTGTTTCAATGGGGCAGATGCGTCCATAGTGGCTGGGATGAATATCTCGGACGGCAAACCCGGCTCTTTCTCTTGTTAAACCACCTGGACCCAAGGCACTGAGACGACGTTTGTGGGTTAATTCAGCTAGGGGGTTGGTTTGATCCATGAATTGACTTAGTTGGCTTGAACCAAAGAATTCTTTGATGGCTGCTACTAATGGTTTGGGGTTGACTAAGGATGCGGGGGTGAGAACTTCGGCATCGGATACTGTCATCCGTTCCCGAATAATTCTTTCCAGGCGGTTTAAACCTACTCTGACTTGGTTTTGCAGTAATTCACCGACGCTTCTAACTCGACGATTTCCGAGGTGGTCAATGTCATCAATACTACCGATGTCGTATTCTAGGTTAATGAGGTAATCAATGGCGGCTAGGATGTCCCCAGGGGTGAGGACGCGCATGGTATCGGGGGCGGAGAGGCGAAGTTTTTTGTTGAGTTTATAACGACCCACTTTTCCGAGGTCGTAGCGTTTAGGATCGAAGAAGCGAGAATCTAAAAGCTGTTGTCCACCTAAAACTGTGGGTGGTTCACCGGGGCGAAGTTTTCGATATAATTCCATTAGGGCTTCTTCTTCGGAAAATTGCCCTTCTTTTTCTATGGTTTTTTGGAAGTATTCTGGATGGCGCAGAGCATCAAAAATTTCGTTGTCTGATAAACCTAGTGCTTTCAGCAGTACCTGTGCCGACAGTTTCCGGGTTTTATCTATCCTTACCCAAACTAGGTCGTTACGATCTGTTTCAAATTTCAGCCATGCCCCCCGGTTGGGAATTAAACTAGCTGAATAGGTACGCCGTCCGTTTTTATCAATTTCTGATTTATAGTAAACTCCAGGCGATCGCACTATCTGATTGACAATGACTCGCTCGGCTCCATTAATAATAAATGTGCCTCTATCTGTCATTAATGGCAGATCACCAATAAATACTTCTTGTTCTTTAATGTCTCCTGTTTCTTTATTCAGTAGACGTGTAGGGACATACATCTGCACTGCATAGGTGCTGTCTCTACGTTTAGATTCTTCAACGCTGTATTTTGGTTCTTTGAGTTTGTAATTATTGCCCAGAAAGTGCAGTTCTAGTTTGCCAGTGTAGTCTGTTATTGGACTAAAGGAGTTTAATTCTTCTATTAGTCCTTCTTCAAGAAACCAGCGAAAACTAGCACGCTGTATTTCAATCAAGTCGGGTAATAGAAAGGCGGATTCCATGTATTTGTCGTTAGTCATGCCTTTACCTTTATCAACCTGGTTAAACTTTCAAAGGGGTACTCGTGGAGTCTGCTTTTTGGCTTTGTGGTAAAATATGGATTCTAGATAGTGAAGTCTATTGATGGGGCAAGAATCCGCTGCTGGTTTGCTGACTGATACGGCAGCATAGTCTTGACCATGAAATTTTTTCTACTTCACACTAATTCATATTTCACGTCTCACACTTTATGCCTGATATTTGATGATCTGTGCCTGTTAAATCCCAAAAGTGGTAATTCTAGCAGATGGGCATTTAATAGCGCAAAGTGCCATAAAAGCCTGCACTATGGATGGGTTATTGTTAAGATTGTCTAGTCTAGACAATTATGTTTAAGGATTTTCTTTATTGTTTGATATATTAAAGGATTGCTATTTTCAGGTTGGAAGTTTTTCCTAGTCAATCTAGGTTGCCATGGTTTGTTATCTATTGAGATCATCCGTTTGTAGAGACTTTAGGTGGATGGGCAGGCAGTGGAAGGATTTTGGATTTGAGTCCGGTCGTTTCATCCAACGGGCTAAAACCACAAATTCTCAACTTGCTAATATCAGGTTGATAACATCACAAATTGAGTTTCAGGAGTGATTATCCTTCCTTTACCATTATGGCTTAAGCTAAATGTTTTGGAAGCAATACTATGATATGGATATATAGATGATCTTGATGATTTCGGTGGGAAGCCATCATTTAATCAACAATCCTAGTTAGGACAATAACTTTAGCACATTTTTCTGAGTCAGAAGCACCTTCTTGGTCAAATCAGGATGAATTTTCACAGATCGAGTTGAAATTTATAATGCTAGACCGAATAATCTACAAGCATTTTCAGTGGTTTTCTGGGCAATTTCTGCAATAGTTTCCCCTCGTAGTTTTGCCAGTTGTTCCGCTACATAATGAACATAGGCTGGTTCATTACGTTTTTCACCGCGCTTAGGGACAGGTGAGAGAAATGGACAATCTGTTTCTATGAGTAGGCGATCACTGTTTACCATTGCCGCGGATGCTTGGATGATTTGAGCATTTTTGAAGGTAACTGTACCGCTAAAGCTGATATAGAAACCCAAATCCAAAAACCATTGGGTTTCTTCTGGTGTTCCCCCCCAGCAGTGCATGACACCCCGTAACTTTTCCCCATGCACATCCCGCCATTTTTGCAATACATCTCTCACCGCTGGTGCAGCATCCCGACAATGGATAATCACTGGCAAATTTAATTCACAAGCGATCGCTAGTTGTGACGCAAATACCTGATGTTGATGCTCATAGTTATCTGCTTTGTAGAAATCCAAGCCCATTTCGCCTATAGCTACTACTTGGGGATGGGAACTGGCCAAAGACTTGATTTTGGTAGCTGTTTGATCATCCCATTTATGAGCATCTAGAGGATGTAGCCCTACAGCAAAGCTGACTTCAGGAAACTGCTGGGCTATTTGGCTAATACTCGCAAATTCTTGCGGGTGAACACAGGAGTGAACTAATCGTACTACTCCTGCTTCTTGCCATCGAGCGCGAACGGCTGCTAAATCTGGCTGGAAAATGTCAAAGTTAATGTGTACGTGAGTGTCTATCAGTTGCATAGCTTGTTTTGTAGTTGATGGTCAGTGGTTTGTTAATCACTCACCACTAACTATTAACTAAGCGGAGAGGTTTTTGTGTTTATGGGCTAATTTTGACTTTTTCCTAGCCCCGTTGTTGGGATGAAGTACGCCTTTTTTTACAGCTTTATCAATTTTGCTGTAAGCTTCGGACATTCTCACTTCCACTTCTTGCTTGAGTTCTGGTGTCGGATTAGCAGCACAAGCTTCCACAGAACTAAAGTATTTCTTCATCAGCGTTTTAACTGCTGATTTATATGCTTTATTACGCAGTCGGTTGCGTTCTGCGATTTGGGCGCGTTTAAGAGCAGACTTTGTATTCGCCACAGTAATTCCAAAAAAGACTATTAATTATGTACACACACTACTAGGTTTAGTAAATATAGCACTAATTTTGCTAATGTTACAATTTCTCACAAAAAATTTTTTTATGGGATGGGGCAACGGTTGACAGATGACCCTTGCTGGTTGCCTAAAGGTTGATGCCCAGAATTGGGGAATAGGTTAAAATAGGTTATTGACCAACAATACCTTGTCCATTTTCTGCTTTGTTGGGTTAAGCGACAGCGCAACCCAGCGCCTATTTTGGGTTTCATCCTATTGCTTTGCGAACGTTTACGTTCCACAACCCAACCTACAAATCAAGACTTTTTCCAATTGGCTCAGGGTATCGTAACCAATAAACCACCAAGCAAGGAAAGCAATTCCCTCAATTCAAAAGACAAGGAGTAGCAAATTTCCTGATTTGCTTGAGTTTTATAAAGTAGTATCAAAAAAAATCCAGGTTAAGCTAGAGAAAAGAATCAAATTCAGTTTCCTACCCTAGCATCGTCAGGCGGACATCAAAAGTCAAAATTTAAAAGTCAAAAAGCTCAATATAATCAGCTTTTTAGTCATGTTTTTGATTGATCTTGTGTTTCAGCCATGGGGTACTAGCTGGTAAATAGCCTAACTGGTTCTTGGATCACAATTATTGTAAAATTTGGCATTGTTATTACTCCATGCTGCGAATCATTACTCAGCAGACAGACGTTAGATCAGAACTTCAACGGATCTGCGAACGTACTCAGGATGAACAGGTTCTTCACAAAGAAGCAACAGTGCGCGAAGTGTTGCAAGCGGTGAAGCGCCAAGGTGATAAAGCTGTATTACATTATACGGAAGAATTTGATCACCAAACCCTCAAAGCCGAAGAACTCAAGGTAACAGGATCGGAACTGGATGCAGCCTACCAACAGGTATCCAAGGATTTGCTTCAGTCCATCCGTCTAGCGTGCCAGAAAATAGAGGGTTTTCACCGTCAGCGAGTTCCCAAAAGTTGGGTACATTTTGGTGATGATGAGGTAGTTTTAGGCAAGCGCTATACCCCTGTAGACAGAGCAGGTTTATATATACCAGGTGGTCGGGCTTGTTATCCCAGTACAGTGTTAATGAATGCCATTCCGGCAAAAGTGGCAGGTGTACCTCGTGTGGTGATGGTGACACCCGCCAGAGGAGGTAAAATGGTGAATCCTGCGGTTTTGGTAGCAGCCCAAGAAGCAGGGGTTGAGGAAATTTATCGCATTGGTGGCGCTCAAGCGATCGCTGCTTTGGCCTATGGTACAGAAACCATCCCCAAGGTCAATGTTATTACTGGACCTGGTAATATTTATGTCACCTTGGCCAAAAAATTAGTTTACGGCACAGTGGGCATTGATTCTTTAGCAGGTCCTAGCGAAGTGCTAGTAATTGCTGATGAAACAGCTAATGCTGTGTATGTGGCGGCTGACCTATTAGCCCAAGCGGAACATGACCCTATGGCAGCAGCAATTTTGCTGACGACGGATGCTGTTTTGGCGAAAAAAGTGCAAATTGAAGTAGAAAGGCAATTAGTAGATCATCCTCGACGGATAGATACGGAAAAGGCGATCGCCCATTATGGTTTAATCGTAGTATTGGAATCCCTAGAAGCAGCCGCAGAACTTTCTAACGAGTTTGCACCAGAACACCTAGAATTAGAAGTTGCCGATCCTTGGGCTTTAATTAACCATATTCGCCATGCTGGGGCAATTTTCCTGGGTAGTTCCACACCTGAAGCTGTAGGGGATTATTTGGCAGGGCCTAACCATACCTTACCTACCTCTGGTGCAGCCCGTTATGCTTCCGCTTTGGGGGTAGAAACATTTTTAAAACACTCTAGTATTATTCAATACTCACAAACTGCATTAGAAAAAGTGGCATCTGCTATTGATATCTTAGCAACTACGGAAGGTTTACCTTCCCATGCTGATTCCGTTAAACTCAGAGTTAAGGAGTAATGACAGTTACCAACGAATTAACAACTAAAATTTTGTAAAAACATGATATTATTTCTCTCCTACTCTGTAAGTATAGGTGCAAAAGTGACTCCTTCGTCGTCATGCAGGCCATCGTGTTCGCACGTAGCTTGCCGATAGCCCTTTACAGAAAATTTTTTTGAGGAGACAGGAATGGTGCTAAATACTGTTTTGGTAGCTCTGGATGGCTCGGACATTACTGAAAGAGTCATTCAGACTTTAGATAATTTGTTACTATCACAAGATAGTAAGGTCATTCTCTGTCATGTTATTCCTACATCAGACCAAGAACTAGAACAACCGGCAGATCGTCCAAAATCAGACTCATCCAGGGTTTCCTATTGGCAGTTTGAAAAACAGTTGCAAGCTTATCAATCGCAATTATCATGCAAAAGCGAATTAGAAGTTGTCAGCGGTGATCCAGCAGCGGAAATTATTTGTTTAGCAAACATTTATAAAGCTGAGTTGATTCTCATTGGCAGTCGTGGTTTAACTGGGATGAAGCGAATTGTGCAGGGTTCTGTCAGTAGTCAAGTGATGGAAGAAGCTAACTGTTCAGTATTAGTAGTTAAACCTAAAATAGGTGACAGTTGACGGCTGATAGATAGAAGATTTCTATTGTTTTCCCAAATGTTCAATTAATTTGGATGAATTATGATTCGGCTGATAGGGGTAGCGTGATGATAGTTATATGAAAAATGCGAACAATTGCGGAGATTAATGAAAAAATCAGCCGAAAACGGGCGGTAGTCTGGACGGCTGAAGAGTTAAAAGTGCGAGTTGCGGAAATTGGTGTTAATAAAGCTGCCAAAGAAGTAGATGTCATTACGACTGGTACATTTGAACCAATGGAATCCAGTGGTGCAGTTATTAACTTAGGTCATACCGACCCACCAATTAAAATTCGCCGTTGTTGGTTAGATGGAGTACCAGCCTACTCTGGTTTTGGGGCGGTAGATTTGTATTTGGGTGCTAGTTGTCCCGTGGACTCCTTAGATGGGGAGGAGGTGCGAGAACGTGGTGGAGGTCACGTCATTGAGGATTTAATTGCCGGAAAATCTATTCAAGTCCGTGCCATTGGACAAGTTACGGATTGCTACCCTAGAGCCACATTTGAAACCACTGTCACCCGTGACACTATCAATCAGTTTTATTTATTTAATCCGCGCAATCTTTATCAAAATTTTATTGTTGGGGTGAATGGAGGCGATCGCCCACTTTATACCTATCTAGGTCCCTTACAACCACGTTTAGGGAATGCGGTTTATTCTAACCCCGGTTCCCTCTCACCTCTGTTTAATGACCCCGATTTACAACTGGTTGGCATTGGCACAAGGGTTTTTTTAGCTGGGGGTATTGGTTATGTAGCTTGGGAAGGGACACAACATTTTCCCTTGCAAAAGCGGCTAGAAAATCGGACACCTATTGGACCATCGGCAACTTTAGCCTTAATTGGTGATGCTAAACAAATGGATGCCCGATGGATACGAGGTTGTTACTTTAAAAGCTATGGACCATCTTTAATGATGGGTGTAGGTGTACCATTGCCAGTTTTAAATGCTGGTGTGGTAGAACGCTGTGCTGTGCAAGATAAAGACTTAGTAGCACCAATTGTAGATTTTTCCATTCCTCGTCGTGTCCGTCCTACCTTCGGTTTAGTGAGTTACGCTCAACTTAAATCTGGACGTATCACCATTGAAGGTAGAACGGTACGAGTAGCATCTTTAGCCAGTTTATTTCTGTCCCGACAAGTAGCCCAAGAGTTGAAACAATGGATTACTGAAGGGAAATTTACTCTAACTGAACCAGTAGCCCCAATTCCTATGGAGCGTTCTTTTTTACCCCAAGACCGTTGGACGGAATTTTAAGATCAGGAGTTCAGGAGAAAGAAAATTATCTACTGACAACTGACAAATTACCTAATCACCAGCCGGCTTAGGCTTTTTAACTGGCATCGGAGTGGGGGTTTTGGGTACAGGTTTGGTGATGACTGTGGGATCACCCGCTGTCTTTCTAATGGGACGTGGGGCTTCTCCATTGCGTCTGGGTGGGAATGGCTTTCTACCACCACCACCGGCACCACGAGGCGCTCCTTTGAAGGGTGGTCGGCGTTTTTTGGGTAAATCGGCGATCGCTTCGGCATTAACTACTACTAATGCGTCAGATTCTCGTTTAACATTGAAGTCCCAGAACTTACCCACAGCTTTAGTGGTTAATACGCCCTTGAGTTTCAACTTAAAATATTTAGCTTTATCAGTAGGTTTACGGGGAGCTTGTTTGATTTTCACAACCAAACTCTTTTCGTCAAAGGACTGGTAAACTACCTCACCACGCACAGAAAAACCACCATCAGGAACTGCTGATGAGGGTTTTGGATGAATGTTTAACGCTACGCTACCGTTATCAGAAACTGTTGTCGAATCCGTACCAGCTTCATATAGTTCATATTTCGCCAGATTTTCTGGTTCCCAAACACCAACAATTTGCAGGTGCAATGCGTCATTTTCTTGTCTAGTGCGGGGATAAACTACCCATAGATGTTCTTTTTCTAAGTCTAAGTGATTTTTGACTAAACTCATAATCCGACCTAAGAGGACGGCATTAAGTTCAACCCCATCTTTTGTAATTAATGTTCCTTGGGTAAACTGTTCATCACTAGCATGGTAACACCCGCGAATTAACCCAATAGCTCGGTATTGAGTCGGTTCGCTAGGAGGTGGAATTGGTTGTTCTCGATTAGCCAAATGTCCATTAGGGTCAGGTTTGCTAGAGTCAGTGAGAGAACTTTCCAGTTTAGAGGATTGGTCTGCTAATGTATTAGTATTAACAGGGGATTCAATCTCTTTTATACCTTGGTTAGAGGCTGTGAAATTTGCGGATTCAGAAGACGGCATCAGGTCGGAATTCATAAAAACTCCTTGCGGCACAAGACATACCCCATTGTGGGATTTAATAAAGACAAAGGAAAAGAGCCAGTATGTAGCTGATTAAAGTATATTTCTTTTTAGTCTGGCTACTCACTTAATGCTCTGTACGAAAATCAAGACGCAAAATCCCAAATTTATATACTAAATGTGCAATTTAGCGTCTTTAATCCGGTTATGGCTTACGCCAAGCTACGCTATCGGAAGCATAGCATAGCGATAATTCGGACGGGTCTTCCTAAAGTCATCACTTACTTTAGCAGGATAGATATTTATTTGTTATAAAATTCACAGATAAATGACCGTATTCCGCAAAGTTTTGGAAATTTTTAACTTTGCCATTAATTTCATTACCATCGAGGAGCAGAATAATATTGTGTCTGAATCGCGTAATCGCTGGATAGTTAGGGTAGTGTTAGTTTTGGCTGTTGTTGCTTTTGTGGGCGTTTCTGTGCTGCCCATAATTGGTTCATTGAATGAAACCAAAATACCACCACAAAATCAGGCTGCTGAGGATAATAATAAATCTTCATCTGAACAAAAGTCAAAACTGGAAGATCAAGTTCGGGGTTATGAATTAGTTTTACAAAAAGATGCAGAAAATGAAACTGCACTCAAAGGACTGTTACAAGCACGTTTGCAATTGTTAAGACAAAAAAATCCTGGAGAGGTGAAACCTGCGGATATTCAAGTTGTTATTGAACCTTTGGAAAAACTATCTAAACTCAAGCCCCAACAAACAGAATATGGGGTTTTATTAGCACAGGCCAAACAACAAATTGGTGATAAGGAGGGGGCAGCCCAAACCTATCGGACTATTTTAACCACAAAACCTGGCGATTTAAAGGCTTTACAGGGAATGGTGGGTTTGCAGTTAAGTGAAAAGCGCCCGGAAGCCGCTATTGGGGTATTACAAGAAAGTTTAGCTGCTGCTAATCGGGCTAATACTATTCAACCGGGAAGTGTGGATGTAGTTGCCGTCCAATTGCTTTTAGGTAGTGTGTACGCTTTTCAAAATAATGATGATAAAGCTATTTCTACTTATGATGAAGCAATTAAAAAAGACTCTCAAGATTTTCGCCCCGTTTTAGCAAAGGCTATGCTATTTAAAGAACAGGGTAAGCTGGACAAAGCCAAACCTTTATTTGATAGTGCCATAGCTTTAGCACCGACTAAGTATAAAGACGAAATCAATAAAGTTGCAACTTCTAATCCTACTCCACCTGAAGCAATAGTTAAAGAAACACCTCAATCAACACCTAAAGCAATAACCGAAGAAACAAAAGAGGAATGTATTGATCGAGTAACTAATGAATTGATTAAGCGTGATAGAGGTGAAGTTGTAACAAAAGAAAAGATGGAACTGTATCAAGCTGAATATAGAGAAAGATGTAATCTTAATCGATAGCATCTTTTGATTATTGGTATAGTATAGTGCTAAAACGAACTATGGTAGAGTGCGTCAGATATCAACAATCTGTTTATTTACAGGATTTATGCAGTCTAACGCACCCTACAACTAAAGCTGGAGGAATAAGAATTTCAAAGTCCCCAAGTTTGGGGGATTTAGGGGGCTAAATAAACACAAAATGAAGACAGATAGGATTTGTATGTACACCGTAACCCTTGCAAGATGGCTACCCTATCAGACAATTAGTTAAAATCTGGTTTCAAACTCAATTACCGCCCGACTATCATCTGTTAAATTAGTAGAAGAACGAATCCGAAATTGATTATTAATGCGGTAATTAATCCCCCATTGCAAAGGATCATCTGCCGTTAAAATTTTAATTGTCGAAATAGAAACCTTACGAGAAATATCAACCCCTGCTTCTAGTGCTAATTCCAAAGATGAGTTATTTCTGCCTGACGCTGGTTTTTCAGAAAGAATTGTGGGAAAAATGCGTAATTCACTTAAACCAAAAGTATCAGCAATTTGATTAAATGCCCCTTGAAAATTATTAAAAACAGCCGAACCAGCAATGTTCATTAAACCCAGTGTACTGTCACCACGGCCTTGGGTATCCACAAACCCACCTCCTAATAAGGTGACAATTTGTGTTGGTGAACGGGAAGGAATACTTGTGAGTTGCAAATTATCATTAAGTTGACTAGCTAAACCATTAATAGTCGCTTCAACTCGGACGGTTTCTAAAGCAGCTAAACCTGTAGAACCTTGTCTGCTGAGAATATCGCTATTTTGGACGATATCTAAAATCTTAGCAAATAATCGAATATCTAATTTAGGATCACGGGGTTGCAGACTGTTAAAAGTAGCAGTGTGTTCATAACCTCGCGCTAAATTTAATTGAGTCGTAAATAAATTCACTCCTCCTTTAGTTAATTTAATTGTTCCTTCAGGAATAGGTCTAGCTATAGAACCGTTAACAATTAAGTCCCCAGTAGCTTGGAATTTTAAAACTGGTGGACGGGCAATTTCGACATTTTTTCCGAGTTTTAATTCCAGTTGTTTTAATGTTGGTGATTTTTTTTCTTGATTGATTGAATTAGCATTACTAATGCTACTATTTGAGGAACTACCATTGGTAGATTCGGCTAAGAATACTTGACCATTAAATAATTCAATATCACCAGCAATTTTAGGTTCTAATACTGAACCAGTAATTTCTAAAATACCATTAGCACCGCCTTGATATAATCCTTTCAGATTGAGGGATAATTGTTCTAAATTAACATTTAATCGCTTGTCTAAATCTATGGCGATATTGGAATCATAAATTGGTAATTCTCCTGCCGCTTTAACTTTACCATCACTAAATTTACCTTCTAGACTTTCGATAAACACACGGGCTAAATCAAATTTAGCACTACCAGTGACATTTGTTAACTTTCCTGGTAAAGCTTGGGCACTAAAGGTAGCATCAGTTAAGGAAGCAAATCCTTCAACTAAAGGTTTCTCTTTAGTTCCTCGCACTTTTAAATTTAATTCACCTTTACCATTTTCAAAAGCTATTTCATTAGTGAAAAGATTTAATAATCCCAACCCTTCATTTTTAACTTCGACCTTTAAATCAATTTGATCACTGTCCGATGTCCTAGTAGATGATGGCAACAAATAGGGAATGCTACCATCAATATTTGCAGGTTCACTTACCCCACTAATTCCTAATACAGTGCTACCAAAATTTAATCGCCCATTAGCATAACTGAAACTGCCTTTAGCTGCTTCTACTCTTTTTTGATTAATTGTTCCTTCTGTAATATTTAATTCGCCTGTTACTTGGGGATTTTTCAGAGTACCAGCTAGGGCGGCGGTAGCGTTGACTTTACCAGTAATTCTCACTGGTAACTTAGCTACATCATTTAATCTATCCAAGGGAAAGTTAGCAATTTCTAATTTACCTGATTGTTGTTTACCGCCTATGTTACCTCTAAATTCAATTAATTTTTCTTGAGATTTAATGTTTAAAGGTCGTAATCGCAAAATTCCATCTTCAAAACTACCTACAGCTGTAACTGTTTCCGCAGCATAAAACAGTCTCGGTTCTATAGGTTTACCTTGTTTATCTGTTTGACCCCACTTAAAATTTTCTCCAGCAAGATTGAATTTTACCTTTGGTTCGTCGGTGCTGGCAGTATTAATTGTAATATCACCATGAAAAATTCCTTTTAAATCTCTTAATTCTGGTATTAGTTTAGCTTCTAGTTGCTGTTCTTCTTGGTTGATTTTGAGGGCATCAATTTCTGATAATCTTTGAATTTGACTTAGTAGAGATTCGGTAGGTAATCCTTGGGAGTTAGTAGTTAAATCTGTCGCTGTGCCATACATGGGTGATTTTAAACCACGTTGGAAATCAGGAAAATCAAACAGTTGAGCCGCCGTCAGAATATCTTCAATTTGACCTTGTTCAATTTTGATATTTGCTTCTAGCTGGGGTTTTTTAGTGACTTGTTTGACTGTGGCTTCAAAGTTATATTGACTTTTACCTTTGTTAAATTCGCTAGATTTGAGAGTGACTGTATCCTGATTATAGTTAAAATTGGTACTAAATTGATCACCTTTAATTCTCCCAATTTCTGGTTTTTTAATCTGTATATTCCCTGCTGTGGCGAGTGTCTGGGTATTAATTTTCAATTCTTTTATGTTTAATAAACCTGCGATTCTACCTGGACTTAAAAGAGTATTATTTGCGAGGGAAATATTCAAAGCTTCTAAGGGTAAATTATTCAAAGTTTCTAAGGGTAAATTACTGATATTTACTACCCAATTTACTCCTTTGCCCACACCTGATAATAATGCTGCTTGCCATTGTATTGTAAAAGATTGGGGGCGATTTTGACCATCTAAATTAACGGCGATGCGATCGCTTTTACCTCTAACATTTAAACTTAATCCTTCTCCTGAAATACTATTAACTTTACCAGTTAGCAATGGTTCAAAAGCAAACTGTTTCACTTTTAAATCTCTTAATCCTAATTTACCAATAATATTGGGGGCGGTGGGTTTTCCTGTTAATTGTCCCTTAAAATCTAAGTTGCCTGCAATATCTACATTGTTAGGTAATTTAACAGGCAATTGTTGGAGATTATAATTTTTAGCTTCGACGTTGAGATTTATTTCTGTTAACTTAGGTATTCCCGCTTTTTTGGCATTAGCTAAAATATAACCTTTTATAGTGAGCGCAGTCGAATTATTAGCTGGCAAATTGGCATTATTAGAACTATCAATAGTCAGTTTTTCACCATTCCAACCTACATCCGCCTGAGTAAATGAGTTGATACCTGGCAACCCTCGATTAAATCGCAACTGACCAACGGCCGCCACATCTGCTAATGTATTAGCAGTTAAATTTCCCGCTACCTGTAACTTCCCACCCACTTGTCCTTGTAATTGTTGATTAAAAGGACGCAATTGTAGATTAGAAGTAGTTAATAATCCTTGGTAGCGACCTTGATTAAGTTCTACATAAGAAACTGCAACTGTACCACTGGGCAGCTTTAAACGACCTGATCCCAAACCTTTAATAGTCTCTGGTTGGAATGATTCCACAGAACCAGTTACTTGCAACTGACCATCCACAAAACCAGATAATTGGGGAGGTACAGATGCTAACTTGGCCAAAGGTAAATTATCGGCGGCAATTTTCGCCTCATAGCGACCATCTGTAACTTGAATATTAGTGGCTTTAATTGTGCCTCCATCAACTGCTAAAAGGGCTTCACCCAGTCCTGAAAATGTTTTGAGATTAAAATTATCCTGATTGCTGGTAATCATGAAATTTCCTGCTAGGGGATAATTTAAAATTGGGTTGGCGCCTTTTAAAATCGTGCCTAAACGTAAATTTTGGCCGACTAATAGGGCAGTAATATTTTTATCTACAAACTTAATTTGGGAAATATTAACTGTACCACCGGCAATATTCACATTAGCATTTTCTGGGACAATTGTTTCTAATTGAAAAGGTGAAGTGCTACCTGATAAACGTAAATTACCGTTAAATTCTGACCCAGCTAGAGAAATATTTTGTTGTGCTTTTTGCTCAATTAAAGATGTTAATTTAATGCTTTCAGCTTGGGCGATCGCTTGCCAATTGCCATTACTATAAGTACCATTAAGCCTAACTACACCACCACCAAAATTTGCGGCAATATCACGGAAAGAAACTGTACGATCAGGATTAATAATAGTTGTGCCGTTAACTGGATATTTGGCTTGGGGAGCTTGCCATTTAACCACCGTTTGGGTATTGTTAGCTACACCTATTAATTCGGCTGTGGCTGTCATTTGCCCAATGGGAAATCCAGTTTTGATCTTGTATAATTGAGCGATCGCATCACCGGGCAAATTTTCCCCACGTAATTGAAAATTTAATTCTGGGACTTTACCCAATTTGATGATCCCTACACCTTTAACCTCGCCCCCTAACGTGGTTTTCCCATAAATATCTGTAATATTTAACAGGGATTTACTACTGACAAGCTCAAATTTACTACTAACTTTACTAAAATCAATTTGATCAATTTGAGCAGTTTTCAAAGTACTGACATTACCCGATAACACAGGTTGATTAATTTTACCTAATAGCTGCAAATCAGCCTGAGCGATACCCTTCACGGCAATTGGTAACTTCACCTTGAGAGTATTTTGGGCATTAGCTAAACTAACCGCATTAACCCGCCCTTTTAAATTAAATCCCGCTTGCTGATCAATAATCCCCGTTACTGTCACCGGGATTTGTCCATAATTAGTAACTACCTGATCTAGTTTAATTGCCAGTCCATCGAAACTGAGATGACCCTGACTATTATTTAATAAATGGGGTAATTCAGGGATATTCAGCGTTACTGCATCTAAAGTTAGATCACCATATAACAACGGCTTTTGATATGGTGTCACCTTAATACGCACATTACCATTGACTTTACCCGTCTCTAAATTCAGTGGTAAAGTCACAAGCCCAGTAATATCTGCGGCAGAGAGATTTTGAGCTTTAATACTAAAATCACCTGCTATAATTTTCTGAGGGATGAGATCCCCAGCAATAGCAATATCACCGCCCGTAGCTGGTTTACCCAACAAATCTAATTTAATAACGTTATTTTTTGGTAATATTTGAGCCGTGCCATTAACCTGGGCAAAACCCACAGCAACTGGTACAGGATTTTTATTACCTTCCCGAACTTTAGGGACTAATACCAAATTGCCATTACTAAATCTTAACTTATCTAAATCAGTTTTAATTAATGCTTCACCAGTAGCTGGCGCAATAGTTGTTGTTAACCACCGCCCTTGATTATCCTGTTCAACATAAATATCTGGATTAACTAAAGTGACATCTAATTGCAAATGCCGATGAGTAATTAACTTCCAAATATCATACCCGACATTAACGGCTTTAATACTTGCCCTATCTGGATCCTTCGGGGTTGGAGGTATTTCTGAAGCAGCAAACTCCACACCAGTAGCAGAAAAAGACTTGACTGCACCCAATTTAACAGGACGATTAAGTGTAGTAGTTAAACTTTGGGTAGCTAATGGAACTAACTCCTCATAGACGAAATTCCGTAGCCGCCAGATCCCGCCCATAATTCCTAGTAGTGAGAAAGCAGCTACAGCCAGTCCACCACGGCTGAATATCATCAACCATAGACGCTTTAACCCAGAATGAGGAGGGGGAGAATTTTTTTGACTAGAAGAGTTAGACATAGGTTTTCACTCTATAAACTACCAGATGTCTGGCAAATACTACTAAAACAATTCAACACTTGTGATTTTTATGCAATCTTGGAGATGTCTATTGATTTCGACATAATTTCATATTGGACTATTAGAGTATAACGGTATGAAACCAAAAATTAGAGCCTGACTTTGAGTGAAATTGGCGAATTATTTCTTTTGGTCTATCCCGGAGTTACCAAAATCTTCCGTTTAAATACTAGACTAGTAATCAGCAATCTTTGAATTAGCAGATAATATTTTATTAACGGGACTTAGGCAAAAAAACACTTTTAAAATATCCTCAAACGTATATCCCAAAGGGGTTTTACACCGTTTTGATTGGTTTGTTGTTATATCTGGGTTACAGGCGTTTTTGGGTATTTAATGTATTTCCCTCACCCCGGAAGGATTTGAGGCTTATTTCTTCCTCAAAAGTGTTTAAGTCCCGTTAACTGGCGAAGGTCAATTCCTGGTTTACCTTACGGAAAATAGTCACCAATGCCTTAGCGTAATTAATTAGAAGTCTGATATAGCTATAATTGTTTAAGCAAGATTAAATGATTACTAGATAAGTATTCCCACCCAAACCACTTTTATTCCTGACTGCTGCTGTCATCATCGCTATAAATCCCAACGCACAAAAATTATTTGTAACTTTTGTGAATACACAACCTAGAACTTTAATATAAATTAGAGAACTGATTAAAGGATGAATAATGCGTGTTTTTGTACTGATTTTCAATGCTGGGACTGACAACGAGGGTATTCATAGCATTCGCATTAGGAATACCCAGGGGATAGAAATTAATCAAATCCTCTTGTTTGAATTAGAAGATGATGCTACTCGCTATGCTTTAATGTTAGAAGCTCAAGACTTCCCTGTACCTACAGTGGAAATGATGGATGCCGATGATGTCAAAGAGTTTTGCGAAAGCTCTGGCTATGATTGGGAGATTATTCCAGCCAACAGTGACTTGATCATTCCACCAGAAATAAACTTGGAACAAACCGATTGGCAACCGGACTTAGAAATAGAGGACTCTAATCCATCTGTCCCAGAAATTGCTAATTCTGATTTAGACAGTATCCGTCGTCAGTTGGAAGGCTTATTATAATTGATCACTAGTCATTAGTCACGAGTAAATCATCACTGACTATTGACTACTGACACAGGATAGACAAAAAAATGACAAATTTTCAGGAACGCGGGCATCTGCTCACCGAACAAGTTAATCCCAACAGTCTAAATTTAGACAAACTCAATTCTTTAGAATTGGTAGAATTATTTAATAGTGAAGACCTCAAAGCAGTAGCAGCAGTAGCAGCAGCTAAAGTTCAGTTAGCAGCGGCCATTGATCTGACAGCAGACAGGTTACGGCAAGGGGGAAGGTTATTTTATGTGGGTGCCGGGACAAGTGGCAGATTAGGTGTATTAGATGCGGCTGAGTGTCCGCCTACTTTTTGCACTGCTCCCGAATTAGTACAGGGAATTATTGCCGGTGGTGCTGGTGCATTAGTCCGCAGTTCCGAGGATTTAGAAGATCGCTCAGAAGATGGAGAAAGTGCGATCGCCCAACGACAAATCACCCAACTAGATGTAGTTGTCGGCATCACCGCTGGGGGAACTACTCCCTTTGTTCATGGTGCGATTAATGCAGCCCGTCAAAGGGGTGCAGCTACCATTTTTATCGCCTGTGTCCCCGCCGATCAAGTCAGTATTGAAAGTGATCTTGACATTCGCTTATTAACAGGCCCAGAAATTTTGGCCGGGTCTACGCGATTAAAAGCAGGGACAGTAACAAAATTAGCCCTAAATACCCTCTCGACTGGAGTAATGGTTAAACTAGGTAAAGTCTATGGTAATCGCATGGTTGATGTTGCTGTCACCAATCAAAAATTGCGCGATCGCGCCCTGCGGATTATACAAGACCTCACCGGGTTAAGTCGAGAAGCTGCTGGGTTTTTACTAGAACGCAGTGGTAAATGGGTCAAACTATCCTTATTAATGCACTGGACAGGCTTAGATCAACAAACAGGAAAACAACTCTTAGCAGACCATCAGGGTAATCTGAGATTAGCTGTTGACAGTTATAATAATCAAGCAAAGTGAATCATGAAATATCAATAATTTTACTCAGTATCTTAATTCTCAGTTCCGTGTTTTTATTCGGTAAATTAAGTATCTTTACTGAGAAACTTCGGTTAATACAAAGAATATAATATTACAAGGGTATCTAGCACCATCAATTAACACTTATTGTGTCTTCATATTGGTATATTTATCATTCACAAGGCACATTATTATTTTTTTTCAGGGTGTGATACCAAATCCAGTTGCCAAAACCCACTTATAATAAATACGAAACATTATCATCTTTGGTTAAAATCCAGTATTTTTTAGGGGGTATGAGAACCGGATTTAGTATTATACCTTCGCAAACTGCTGTATCTGACGTGGTTGGTGAGCTTGCCGAACCACACCCTACCAATCTCCCAGTTACGTAAGACCTGATAATGTTGGGTTTCCTTGTGTCAACCCAACCTACCATA
>NZ_PGEM01000152.1 GCF_002934005.1 Cuspidothrix issatschenkoi CHARLIE-1
GTCCCCATGGCATCAATAGTGATGATAGAGCCTTTGATATCTAGTAATTCTAATAATGCGGGGATAGCTGTAATCTCATTCGATTTGTCTTCTACCTTCATCTGTGCCAAGACCAAATTCTGTTCACTTGCCTAGGCACTAACAACGTGCAATGCTGATTAATGATTTGCGTCACTTAGCACTAATGGATTTTATGCTAGAGCATTTTGAGGAAATCCCTGACCAAGTTTTGCAAATTTTACTCCCAGCAATGCACATTAAACTCTAATTGTCAATATCATCTTGGTCTGTCTTATCAATTACCTCCTGACTTACAGTAAGCTTGTCAATTCAAAGTCAAAAACAGGGGCATCTTACTGCACTTGTCAGGAGGATAATATGACTTATTCTGAGCAGTTGCATCCGTGGTGTATTGTGCGTTATCTGGCTAATCAAGAATATATGATTGTGGCTAGATTTCGCCGCCGTGATGATGCTGTTGCATATTTGCAAGTGTTACGTCAAGCGAATAAAAGGATTGTTTTTGCAATCATTTTTAATGCACCAATTGTCAAAAAATCCCTGACTAATAAAACTTTGAATTGACAGGCTTCTTGTGAAGTTGAATAAAAATGGAAACACCTGCGTTTAGTTAATTAACACTTGCAACATACCCGGTATTAATTTTGTAATATCCGGGTATTTTTCTTATTGACTCTGTTTCAAATCTGTTGTTTTAATTAAAAAATGTTAGGGTTCATGCTGATTTAACCAAGTCACTAAATCAGCAATATCCGAAAAGTCTAACAATGCGTCTGCTAAATTATCTAATTGTTCAATTGTCAGCATTCTGATTTTATCAATCAATGATGAATCTATTTCTCCAAAACGACGATTTAGTAAGCGTATAATTGTTCGTTGTTCACCCTTCTGTTCTCCTCTTTGTTCTCCCTTTTGTAAAATATCTTGATAAATTACTGACTCTTGCATAATTTCCTCGCTTAACAGTTGACTAATCAAGGTTTTCTCAAACCGTAAACCGGCTAAAATCTCGGTGTAAGCTGCAATATTCTGTTTAGCTTCTCTATCTGCAATTTTAGCAACATTTTGGGAAACCTGAGATAATAAAATTTGGGGTGAGTTAGTGCGGGTTAATGGTGCTAATGGTAATAATGCCAGATTGTTGAGAAAGAAGGTTGAATCTTGCTCCCACATTCTGATGACGCGGTAGCGGTGAGTGGTTGTGTCACTGATGTATGCTTCGGTGAAAGCGTTTTCGTGGTTTGTTTCTTGTAAGAAAATTACTACTTGGGTGACGGAAATTTGATATTGGCGTGTTAATCGGACATAGTAATCTAGCATCCGTAAAGGAATAGGAATTGTTGAGGTTGCTAAGGTCTGAAATTCAATGTGTAATATTTGATTTTCTGTTTGCAGGAAGGTGAGAAAATCAGCGCGTATTGGTTCAATACCTAGTTCAGTTTTTAAGACTCTTATTTTTTGCGGTTCTTCTGGTAGTAACCACCGGGCAAAATCCAAAGGATATTTTTCTGCTAATAGCTTACAAATGTTGTCGAAACTCATAGATTTATCATAAAAATTTATGTTTTTAATTATAGATTAAATCGTTGTTGAAATTTTATTCATAAAAAAAACAGGGAATAACTAATTTATAGTAGCTATTCCCAAGTTTCCATTTTTATTCGACTTCATAGAAGCCAAAGTAAAAAAACATACCGCCACTCTCTGATCTCCCGTCCAGTTTCCATTTTTATTCGACTTCATAGAAGCCAAAGCAGGTGTTGTTATTCTCTCAGCCTCCGTGGTGAGAGGTTTCCATTTTTATTCGACTTCATAGAAGCCAAAGTCGAGGAACGCGACAAATGGGTTTAGCAGTCCTTGGAAAGTTTCCATTTTTATTCGACTTCATAGAAGCCAAAGGCTACAGCTTGAAAGCCTTACCC
>NZ_PGEM01000153.1 GCF_002934005.1 Cuspidothrix issatschenkoi CHARLIE-1
ACTGACAACTGACAACTGACAACGAACAACTGACAAATGACTAAACAAGTAATTGGGATTGATTTAGGGGGAACAGGGATTAAGTTAGGGCGGTTTACGGCGGATGGAAATTGTTTACAGTCTTTATCTGTGGATACGCCCCAACCTGCAACACCAGAGGCTGTATTATCTACTATTGTAAATGCGATCGCTCAAGTTGACCCCAGCAATGAAAGTGTTGCAATTGGTTTAGGAACTCCTGGACCTGCTGATGCTGGGGGACGCATTGCCAAAGTAGCTATTAATCTCGCTGGATGGCATGATGTACCCTTAGCAGATTGGTTAGAAGCCAAAACTGGTAAACCCACAATTTTGGCTAATGATGCTAACTGTGCTGGTTTAGGAGAAGCTTGGTTAGGTGCTGGCCGCAATTTCCCCAACTTGATTTTACTAACTTTAGGAACTGGGGTAGGTGGGGCAATTATTCTCGATGGTAAATTGTTTGTGGGACATCAAGGTGCAGCAGCAGAATTAGGTTTAATTACCTTAAATCCTGATGGTCCAATGTGTAATAGCGGTAATCAAGGCTCTTTAGAACAATACACTTCTATCTCGGCTATCCGTCGCCGCACAGGCAAAGAACCAGCAGAATTAGGCGTACTTGCCGAAGCTGGTAATCCAGAAGCTTTGACTTTTTGGCAAGAATATGGTACGAATTTAGGGCTTGGTTTAACCAGTTTATTATATGTGTTGACACCCCAAGCTATTATTATCGGTGGTGGTGTGAGTGGGAGTTTTAAGTTTTTCTTACCTTCACTAAAAGCAGAAATCGAAAAACGAGTTTTACCCACATCCCGCACAGGTTTACAAATTCTCCCCGCAGCACTCGGAAATACAGCCGGAATGGTAGGTGCTGCTAAGTTAGCATTCGGAATAGTTGATTGTTGACTGTTGCTCCTTTTGCCCCCTGTTCCCTCCTGCCTCCTTCTAAAAGAATTTTACCCAGTATAGAAATTGTGTGTTTTGGTTATAAGTTTTCCGAGGGGTTTAAAGGCAGAAGAAGCACTGACAACCGACAATTGAGAACTAGAAAACTTTCACTGGTTTGGGTGTGCTGTTGGGAGAATGGGCTTGAGAAATTGCTGCGGTCATAAATCCTTTAAATAAAGGATGGGGTGTATTAGGGCGAGATTGAAATTCGGGGTGGAATTGACAAGCGATAAAGAAGGGATGTTTGGAATATTCCACAATTTCCACTAGTCTACCATCGGGAGATGTGCCACTGACCAAATAACCAGACTCTAACAACTGATTGCGATAAACATTGTTAAACTCATAACGGTGACGGTGGCGTTCATAAACTATTTCTTCTTCATAAAGTTGGAAAGCCAAGGTATTGGGAAGTATCCGACAGGGATAAAGCCCTAAACGCATTGTTCCGCCTAAGTCAACTACATCCTGTTGTTCTGGTAAAAGGTTAATAACTGGATCATCCGTATATGGATCAAATTCCGCACTGTTGGCGTTAGGTAAACATTCGACATTTCTCGCCCATTCAATGACGGAACACTGCATTCCTAAGCATAACCCTAAAAAGGGAATTTGGCGATCGCGGGCGTATTTAATCGCGGCAATTTTCCCATCTATGCCTCGACTACCAAAACCACCGGGAACAATGATACCATCAACGCCGGACAGATATTTGTCTGCTGATTCGTTTTCTAAGCTTTCTGAGTTTACCCAACGTAACCGCAAATCGCCGTTAGTCGCAATAGCAGCATGGCGCAAAGACTCGACAACGGAAAGATAAGCATCACTTAAACGGACATATTTACCAACAATGGCGATTTCAACGCTGTATTTGGGGTTATACATCCGTTCTATCATGGTTTCCCACTGTTTTAAGTTGGGTTGCCGTTGTTGCATTTGCAGTAGGTCGAGAACTTGTTCCGCTAATCCTTCCCGTTCTAAAATAACTGGGACTTCATAGATACTGCGGGCATCTGGACTGGTAATGACACATTCTACAGGTACGTCGCAAAACTCTGATAATTTTTGTTTCAAGCCCAGAGAGATGGGGCGATCGCTCCGACATACTAAGATATCTGGTTGAATGCCAATTGATCTGAGTTCCTTAACAGAATGTTGCGTGGGTTTAGTTTTCATTTCTCCCGCCGCAGCAATCCAAGGCAACAAAGTAACGTGCATATATATAACGTTGCGCTTTCCTACTTCTTTCCGCAGTTGGCGAATTGCTTCTAAAAACGGTAGTGATTCAATATCACCCACAGTTCCCCCAATTTCCGTAATTACGGCGGAGGGACTAGTTTCTTTAGCAACCCTAATAATTCTGTCTTTAATTTCATTGGTAATGTGAGGAATTACCTGAACAGTACCGCCGTTATAATCTCCTCGGCGTTCTTTATTAATTACTGACTGATAAATTAAGCCAGTAGTAACACTGTTTAACCGAGACATGGAAGTATCAGTAAAGCGTTCGTAATGTCCCAAATCTAAATCCGTTTCCGCACCATCTTGAGTGACAAAAACTTCCCCATGTTGAAAGGGACTCATAGTACCAGGATCAACGTTAATATAGGGATCAAGTTTGAGGATGGAAACTGAATAATCCCGTGATTTGAGCAAACGTCCTAGACTTGCTGCTACAATTCCTTTACCAATACTGGAAACAACGCCCCCAGTTACAAAGATAAACTTAGTCATATTATTTTCAATTTTTAGCAACTTCTAAAATATAGATTGCGTCTCCACAGAGGAGAATTTGTGTAGACAATTTTGGAGGCTTGTATACGGGATATATTTTACCCCATGACTGAATTTATTGATTCGAGTCCAACGTATTGCCACTGTTACATTCATTTTTAATACCATCTTGGCTATTGTGCCACACTCCCTATTCTGAAATCTTCTGTGTTTTACCGTGAAAAAAGTCTTAGAATTAGTAATATTTAGTTTTTTATCTACCTCCTCCGTTGCATTCGCACAAGAATCTCTTTTAGTAGTTTTCCCCCCCCAAAACTATCAAACCAGCACAGAAAAAATATTTTTTATCGGTACTGCACCACCACAAGGGCAAGTTTTTATTAATGGTACGCTAGTTAAACGTAGTAAAGCGGGACATTTTTCTCCTAGTTTTCCTTTGCAGTTAGGAGAAAATTTATTTAAAGTCCGTTATCAGAATCAAGAACGAGAGATTAAGATCATCAGAAAATCTAATCTACCTGAATTACCCCAAGGGTTAGGGTTTGCTATAGGTTCTTTGACTCCGATGGCTGATATTGCCAGATTACCAGGAGAATTAATTTGTTTTAGTGCCATTGCACCACCTCAAGCTACTGTCTGGGTTAATCTGGTTAATCAAACTGTTGCCCTTTTACCCCAACCTGCACAGGCACAATTACCTCCTAATTCAAGCATTTTGACAGGGTTAAACCAGCCTAATTTATCTAGTCTTACCAAATATGAAGGCTGTACAACAGTCGCAAATGCTCCTGATTTAGGAAAACCAAGATTTAATTTACAACTTAATGATCAAACAATAACTCAAACTGGTTTAGGTAAAATCGAAATTCTCTCCTCAGCACAGTTACCAGTTGTGGAAATTGCATCAGAAATGGGCGTTACCCGCACTGGACCGAGTACCGATTATTCACGACTTACACCATTGCCAAAGGGCACTATTGTAACTGTTACAGGAAAAGAAGGTGAATGGTTGCGCTTAGATTATGGTGCTTGGATTAATAGCAAGGAGACCAAAATTATATCAGGTGCGGTTGCACCACAAACAGTTATTCGTAGTGTGGGATATCGGCAATTGACTAACGCAACAGAGATTCGTTTCCCTTTGGAAATTCCTGTACCTGTGAGTGTGGAACAGGGAAATAATTCCTTTAGTGTCACTCTTTACAATACCATCGCTCAAACGGATACAATTCGCTTGGACGATAACCCCCTCATTTCTCGCCTAGATTGGCAACAGATAAGCCCCAAGCAGATTAAATATACCTTTAACCTCAAAAAACTTCAACAGTGGGGTTATAAGCTGAAGTATGATAAAACAACTTTGGTTTTAACTTTACGACATTCACCTAATCTAGAACACAGAAAACGACTACCTTTATCTGGTATCAAAATTTTACTCGATCCAGGCCATGGTGGTAAAGAATCTGGTGCTAGTGGTCCAACGGGGTATTTAGAAAAAGATGTGAATTTGATTGTTTCTAAATTACTGCGAGATGAGTTAGTGAAGCGCGGTGCTAAGGTAGTGATGACAAGGGAAGATGATCGGGATGTGTCTTTGGTGGAACGTCAGGTGATAATTAATAAAGAAGAACCTGCGATCGCTCTTTCTATTCATTATAATTCCTTACCGGATGATGGTGACGCAGAAAACACCAAAGGATTTGGATCTTTTTGGTATCATCCTCAATCCCACAGTTTAGCGGTATTTTTACATAATTACGTAGTTAAAAAACTCGGTAAACCTTCTTACGGTGTATTTTGGAATAATTTAGCATTGACTCGTCCTCATATTGCACCTGCGGTATTATTGGAATTGGGGTTTATGAGTAGTCCTAATGAATTTGAGGAGATAGTTAATCCTCAAGCACAGAAGAAAATGGCGAATACTTTAGCTGATGGGATAACTCAATGGTTTAAAGGCATTGAACGAACCACAGAGGCACAGAAGACCCAGAGGTAAGATCAGTTTGGCTAGGTGTCAAAATATCGCCGAAAACGATTGTCAATTTTATCAGTTTTTTGTTGATTGCAAGTTAAACAAAGAGTTTGTAAGTTACTAATATCGTTTTTTCCCCCACGAGATAAGGGGATAATATGATCAATGCTGAGGTGAGTTTCTTGGGAAATTTTACCGCAGCTTTGACATTGATATTTATCTCTTTGGAAAACGTAGGTTCTCACCTCTGGAGGTATGGGAATACGTGGGATTTTATTCATAATGTAAATCTCCACAAATCCAAGTTAGAGGTGCTAAATTCATCAGTGAATTTTGGGGAAAGTCTTCATAAAATAAATGACAAGTTCCACGAAAGAAGGAAAATGGATCTGTAGCTAGTTTTTTATATTTTAGCTTTAATAATTCAGGGTTGCGTCCGTTGTTAAAGTTTTCAATTCGGGTTTTGATGTTGTTTGACATAGATTTATATTTTCTGACTCAGGATGTGGAGGATTTGATGATTTACAGGATATGAGTTACAATTGATTCAACGAATTAACCCAGCATTTTTAAATATATCATAGGGTGTAATTCAGAAGTGTTGAATCCTGCAATAAAACTTTACAATGTTTGGGTTTTAGCCAGGTAAAATCCCTTGTCTATTGAGAATAGAGTCATTAACTGCTCAAATTGGGTATCATCAATGCCAATTCACAACTTGGACAATATCATCAAAATCTTAACATTCAACACTTCTGAAACAAAGTCTATCTGTATAGACCAATTTATTTATGATGTAGCTTCATTTTTTCTCGTAAATCATCAAGAGGTGATTCTGGTTCTTTTATTTCTGTTTCTTCAATTTCTGGTTCATCTGGACAAAATTCTAGACAAACTTTCATTCTTAATTTTCCCTCTTGCCAATTTTTACCAGGTTTTAAAATCTGACAATCAACACCATTACTTACCCAATTTTCAGGTTTTTTAACCGATGGTAAAACACGACTATTTATAGATTTTAGTTCATGGTTTAAATGGTTTAAATTACCATTATCTAAAATTACTTTTGATAAAGCTATATCTAATTGACTGGCCTTTAAAATATAACCATCAAAATCAATCACAACATCACCTTCATCAGAATCTAATATTTCAAACTTATCTTCCATTTCTTTCTTCCTCTGCGTTCTCTGTGTCTCTGCGGTTCGTTAAAAAAAATAAAATTAAGTGAACACAGAAAAAAACCTGCATTCACCGAAAACATTATACCTCTTCCTCCCCAATTATCGGCAGTAAATGTTCATATAACTGCATTACTTGTAAACAGCTATTAATTCCCAAAACTGCTGTATTATACTCCTGAATTTTAGACTCAACTTGACTCAACAAACGTTGATTATTAGCAATCTTCTCCTCAACTTCTTGTTGCAAATTCTTTTCTAAATAAGCACGCGCATGAGTATATTGTTGTAATATCGCATCTGCTTGTTTTTCCCCCATTGGTAACAACTGAGTTTTGATAGTTTGGTTGATAGTTTGACGGAAAGATTGACGAATAGTGTAAGAAACTTTCGGTTCAAAATCTAACTTTAATAATTGTCTAATTGCAGGTTCAGCTTCAACTATACTTTCTGCATCATACGCTTGAGAAGTTTGTTCTAACACTTGTCGAAATTGATAGATAGAAAAAGTTCCCTCATTGTAAAATCTGGGACTTTCGCGGACAAATCTATCACATTCAACACTAGCAGCAGTTACCAAAGCTTGAGTAATCAGTTTTTCTATCTCTTTTACCTGTAATTCAATTCCTCCATCATTACCCAACAAACGATATAATTGACGGTAATATTCAGATTTTCTAATTGTCTCCATTAACTGTTGGAATAAATTAGCAATCACTTGTTGACAAGACTCTATTAAAATGTCCTCTAATTGATTGGATAAATAATAAAAAGCTTCCACCAAAATAGCTAATAAAGGTGCAGTTGCATTTCTGGGATGACTCAAAGTTGCACGACGATAAGCATCAGCTACAGAAAATGTATCTAATAATTCATCAAGACGACGAATCATTTTTGATTGTAACTGTCGAAAATCATTTTCAAATTCCTCACAATGATTATTAATAATTTTGTTGACTTCATCATTAATATGTTGATGAAAATCTCTACCAAGCTGTTGGAGTTGCTGATTTAATTTTTGCAACTCATATTCTTTCATACTTTCAATTTCTCGCGGTTGACTATCTAGGTTAATTTGCACACTTTGATAGTATTTTTTGAGTTTAATACAAACATCTTCTAAATCATCTGCAAGATTTTTGAATAACTGGGGACGTTTTTCTTCTGTGAGATAGCGGGTAATTGAACTGCGAAATTCTTCAATTCCGCTATCTTGAATTAGTTGGTTAATTAACGGTGTTCCCTGTTCGCTTAAAATTCTCACATAGTTTTCATTGGGAGTTTCAAAACCGTTGAGAGAAATTCGGAATTGACTAGGAGAAAGTTTCCCAGCACTGACACAATAATTATTGAAAGCATAAATAAATTGTGGTGTTTCTTCTTTCCCGTCTAAACCTTTAACACTTTCTGCAAAAATCGAATCTAAACCGAATCTATCTAATCTCGTTGTTTGTTTCAGTTGACTCCCATAAAAACCTAGTAAACCACTGGTTTTATAAACCCTCTGACTATCTCGAAATTGTCCATTAATTAAATCTTCTAATCTTTGTCGCAACTGGTTGTTATACCAAGTTTCATCAATGCGATTAAAGATATAAAAAACTCTGTCTCTAATACCTGAATTTTCCCGCATTGTTTCCAATAATTCTGTTTCTTCCTTTGTCATATCTCCTGCGGATGCAGGTTTGAGAACACAAACTACTGCGGATGTATCTGGATGTTGAATTTTTTGATATGTTAATTGTGCATCTTTCTCGACTGGTGCATCAATTCCTGGTGTATCAATAATAATATTACCATCTTCTAAAAGTGGATGATAACAATAATATTCAATCCGTTTTAGAACCGCGCTATTACTACCTCTTCTTGCATATCCCGCAGCTTCTTTAAGGTTAGTAAAATTAAACTGTTCCATTGAATAAGTAGCATTAGTTGTAGTATAAATTCTATCTCGATTTGCTACATATCCTGCCAATAACAAAATTAATGCTTTTGCTTGTTTTGCACGTTCTGATTTACTTTCTCCACCTTCTTGTTGAATAATCACTTCACAACCTTGATGTAATAAATCAATTACATCTTGTTTGTTGATATTATCAACAGTATTAAATCCCAATTGTTGACACAAAAACACAGCTTGTTCTCTAATTTCTGCTTCACTCAAAAATGTTAAAACTACTCTTTCTTCATTTGCTGGTGCATACTCAATTTTACATTCTGTACCCGTTGCGTGTCCTTCTGCACTATATAATAATTCCCTCTCTAATAGTGCATTGATCAACATTGACTTACCAGCACTAAAAGCACCTGCAAAGACAATTTCAAATCTGGGAGAAATTGCTTTATCTAAAGATATCTGCACAGATGTAATATCTTGAGAACGCAAAGCAGGTTCTTGGTGTAGCAGTTGGAGAATTGTCTCTACTTGTGATTGCAGTTGCTGACATTGGGGTGCTAAGTTTGACATAGTAAGTAGTAAACAAAGTTTACAAGTATTGTAATACTACTTGTTGCTATTTAGCTACATCATACCCAAAGCACCACGAGTCACACCTAATTGATTTTGCAACTTTAATTTTTTCCAAAGTTCAAAACCTGTGATTTCTCCTTGCAGCAATTGTTGATAATAATGTATGGTTTTCTGCACTTGTTCTGGTGTCTCATTGAGAAATTCAATTCTCAAATGTTGTAAGCCCAAACTAATTAATCTTTGGACGTATTCTGCTCCAGTTTGTGCAGTAGCGTTATATACCGTATTTCTACATCCTGCATCCGCTTTGAGGATGTGTTCACTACCTACTCTATCTCTAAGTTTTACTTCCTGTTTTTCACAAGGTCTACCACAATTGGTATAATCTGTTCCTTCTGATAGAAAAGCACAAAATACGCAGTGTTCCATGTGAAACATCGGTATATGCTGATGTATTGTTACTTCAAAATGTTGCGCTGGGTAGTTGGTAATTAAATCTTCAAGTTGATTAATATTTAAGTCGTAGGATGCTGTTAACCGTTCTAAATTAAATCGTTGTTTAAAGTAATCTGCGGTTAAAGGGTTAGCAATATTTAAAGAAAAATCAGCAATACATCTTTCACCTACAAAATATTCTAATTGGTCATAATTTCTGATTAAATAACCATCAGCACCAGCATCTTTAACTTGTTTTAAAATCCAATTTTCCCCCGGTTTAGTTATTCGTGGTGGTGTAACAAATATACTTGCAGAATTTTTTGATTCCCTGAATATTTTTACGGCTTCTCCATAATTACGCGGATTTTCCAATTCACAGTATATTGTTTGAATATCTGCGGTTAATGCTGCTTTTAATTGTTTAATATTTCTGACTAAAACTATCAGGGAAGGTGTAGTAGAAATTGGAGAAGATTCAATATTTAGTAAATCTTGCCATTTTCCATGATGATTTAACTGCCAAAGTTTGGGTTTAGTTCTTAATTCTTCTAATTTTGTCACTATTTCCCGACGCATTCGGTTTAATTCACTTACAGGTAACATAATATTACCGTTGAGATGATTATTAAAAGAATCTAAATAAAAAGGTGTATTTCCTAAACGCCCAAATTGTTCTTTTAACCTTTCTGTAGAAAGAGGTTTGGTATGTGCTTTTACTATCAATATTTCTGATTCTATTTTGACGATATTACCAAGTTCATCCTCAGCTATAGCTATTAATTTTTCTCCAATTTCTCCATATATATCTATATTAATAGGTCTGGTAAATTGGGGATTTTCTCCTCCATAACTTTGACGAATTTGTTTATCTAATTCTGGGTCACTAGTTTTCCAAACTTTATCACCTATATGAATTTTTCGCAAATTCAAATTATCTCTACCGAAAGTTAAAATTACCTCTTTTCCTTTAGGGATAACTTCATATATTCTTCCCCCTTCTTCCTTCGTTTCTGGATGACCACTATCAAATACTACCCCATCACCAGGTTTAACGGGTGCTTGCAATTTCAGAGTGATTTGTTCATTGTTAATACGGGTAACTTCTCCTAAATAAACACCGCGTTTTTTGCCGAAGTTTGCGTGAACTAATTGTTGATTATTTATGCCTTCAAACCACCCTGTATAAAGTCCGCGAGAAAATGCCATTTCTAAATTATATTGGTCTTTTTCTCTCACTGTAATATTTTTTTGTGGAGATTTTTCATGTAACGTAGCTACATTAATTTTATCTAATGCTTTTCTATAAACTTGAGTCACATTAGCAACATATTCCGGTGCTTTTAAACGTCCTTCAATTTTTAAAGAAGTCACTCCAGATTTTACTAATTCTGGTAAAACTTCTAAACCTGCTAAATCTTGAGGACTAAGTAAATATTTCCGATTATCTAAATTAACAACTTCACCATCTGCAATTAAATCATAAGGCATTCTACAAGCTTGAGCGCATTCACCTCTGTTCGCAGAACGTCCTCCTAATGCTTCGCTGGTTAAACATTGTCCAGAATATGCGACGCACAAAGCACCATGAACGAAAACTTCTAAAGGTAAAATAATATTTTTTGCGGATATTTGTTGTTGAATTTTATTAATTTCTTTGATGGAACATTCCCGCGCTAAAACTACTAATTGACATCCTAAAGATTTGGCAAATTCTACCCCCGCAGCACTGGTAATAGTCATTTGGGTTGATGCGTGAATAGGAAAGTCCAGAGAAAGATGACGAATTAAACGACAAATCCCCACGTCTTGAACGATAAGAGCATCAACACCAGCAGAAATGATAGTTTTGAGGTATTGCTGTGCTTCTGTCAGTTCCTGGGGAAAAATCAGGGTATTCAGAGTGATATAACCTTTGACACCCCGCAAGTGCAGAAATTCCATTAATTCGGGTAAGTCTGCAAGGGTAAAATTTTGCGATCGCATTCTGGCGTTAAACTTATCTAAACCAAAATAAATCGCATCTGCACCATTTTCGACTGCTGCTTTCGCGCATTCCCAGTTACCCGCAGGTGCTAGAAGTTCGGGGAGTTTGGTTTTTGTGGTGGTGCTTGTCATTTCGGTTAAGTCAGGGTTTACATCAGTTTATAGATTGTATCTAAGTTGGGGGGTGATTGTGGGAAAATAACACGGTTACAGAATTTGATGAATATTCTCAACCACCTGCTCAATAAAATTTACTGCATCACTAACCATTAATTCATCTATATTCCAGCGATTACCTAAACCTAATGTAGGATCTATAATCTGCCTGATGGGCAATTTTGTTTCTACGATCTACAATCAAAATAAGTTGCTGTTTTATCTGGTTAGCTTGTTTAACATTCCCACTGATTTTAATAGCAATTTCATCCCATAATTTTTTATTTGATATGTACCTAATTGCATCAGCAATAGAGCAGCAGTAGCTTGAGCTTTAATAGAGTTATGCAGAGAAATTAAATCCCGAACACGCTGAATACTCATACGAAATTGATCAAGGGCTTACTGCATAACTGGATGATAGTGCAATAATTTTATCTGCTAAATCGGAAAAAATAGTTTTAAATTCTTCTTGCTGTTTTTTATTAATTTCTGCTAATATACCTTGCTGGTTTAATTGTTCAGGCGTAGGTGCATAAACTGGTGTAGCGTGTTTTTGTGATAGAGCAATTAAACTGTTGGAGCTAGGAATTTTGGTTATGGTAAAACTACAATTTATACTCTGTTCACTATAAACTTGATTAGGTAATAATAAATTATTTTTCTCCAGAATCGGTTTTAACTTATTCGTAACAGTGTTCTCTATTTTTTCTATCCATGTTTGAAATGCTTTTGTTTCTTTACCATTCATAATTCTATAGTTTTGAACTATAGTACCTAAAAATTTCAACCTAAATTCAGGAAATGGATAAGTAGCTTCCTTTAATATGGGGTTTGCGCTGGCCATTCTTGTCCAAGCACACCATTTTGGTAATATTCTAGATAGAGAATCAATCGCCATCACAGATAAGAAATCAGCAGTCGTAGGTACTAAGAAAAAGTCACTTGTCATCAATAAGTTTTGATTGATAGATCCTAAACTTGGACTCATATCAATTAAAATGTAGTCAGCATTAAATTTCTAGGACTTACGCATTGACAGGATCAACCAAATATGAGGTATGGGTTTCGGGCATTTTAACGTGATTTTTTAATTATTTTTGGGCGATAGCGAAGCGCTGCTGCAAGCAGTTCGCTATTGATCGGAAGTTAATCGCCAAAAGCCTGAAACGACGGATTTTCGTTCATGCACATCATGGTGAATTTGTACAGTGCGTAAGTCCTAATTACTTACAGCTATTTTCAGGCGAATAAACCACATTTTGATTGAGGTTTCGCGTCAATAATGTAGGGGTGAAGCATTCGGACAATTAATTATCGGTTTTTACCCAAGACTGTCATCCGAATGCTTCGCCCTGACCGTGGTCTAAAGACATGAAAACTGCTGTAAATATAGTCTATCAAAAATAAATATACACTCTGCACCTATAAAAAGCAGATATGCAGAACTATTCCGCTCAAGCACTAAAAAAGCGGGCTGTAACCCCGCTATTAGTTGATAAAATATTATGTTCTGAAAATGGCTCAGGTCAGATTTGAACTGACGACCCCAGGCTTATGAGTCCCGTTATAAAGCCAACTATATCAAGAGATTCAGGTTGTTACATTCTATTTCATAGTCAACTAATAGTCAATACCTTTATTCCAAAGGACTTATACAACCCCCCTTGAGGTAAACTTGACACTGTAGAGAGCAAAAGTGAAGTGACAAGTGATTTCATTTAACTTACCTGGTAGATGTAATCTTATTATACCCACGTTAGTAAGTAAAATCTCACTATAAAAAGTACATAAATCTTAACATTACCCTAAGCAGCCTTGATACCTGAAAACTAAGGAAATAACTGCTTCTATAATTTTCACAGCATATCATCCCCTTCTTGACAACCTAATTACACCCATGCTATTGTCTAAAAGGTTGCAATCACTACATAACCCAAGGGTTGATTGTGATTAACCATACTTGCTTTGTACTAATGACAAGAGAAATCAGGGTATTATGAACAAAAGCACTATTTTACTATCCTTTATAATCTTGATGTGGTTAGGGGGTTGCAGTATGATTAATCTTATTACTACAGAAGAATACCCAGATCCTTATACTGGGCAGCCAGTACGTGTACAGAAGCGTTATTTAACATGGGAAAAGGGAGTTGCTGGGGGTATTCTTATGGGTTTAATAGGAACTACATCAGCCCTATTGAAAGAAATGTAAAAAGTTAAATTTAGTTTTTAACCCCTCATTACATTGTTACCAATAAAGCTGATGTGTTGTGGTATCTAAGGAAACTACAGCCACAGATTTGTTTGGGTAGATTGATTGCCAAAATAATTAATCATAATCACTAAGTGAGAAGAGAAAAATGGCAAGTTCCGCAGACAAAGTTGAAGCAGAATATCTGTACAACGAGGGTAATGTTAAAGTCCGTCTGGGAATGTTTGAAGTTGCCTTATCACTATATGATAAAGCTATTTCCCTTGATGCAAGCAACCCTATGTACTTCAACAACCGTGCTTCATGTCTTAAGAGAATGGGTAGAGTACAAGACGCAATTAAGCAATATGAACAAATTCTGCAAAGTTTTCCTGAATATGGTAAAGCATTGCTCTCTATCGGAAGCACAAGTATTGAAATAGGGAAATATGAAGATGCTGTTTCTGCTTATAGACGATTTTATTTTGCATATAAGAAAGGGCAATTTGCTTTTAACCCTGTATTGGGAGGAATAGATCAAACTGTTTATGGACAAGACCCTTTGGAAACAGCAATACTCACATCAATTAACTATTTATCAAGAGATCAACAAGCACTGGCAATACAAGCTATTAGACAGGCTTATTTAGCATTTAGGTTGCTTGAGGATCATTATGAAAGCGAATCAAATAAAGAAAAATCTGTACAAGAACTTGAACCAACACCTTTAAATAATACAATTAATGAAACCAATGAAACTTCAGTATCAACTTATGACTCATCAGCAGTAGCTAATCAATATCGTCAAGATATAGTTAAAAATAATGTCCCTGTAAGTGATTCTAATAAGCAAGAAATTCCCCAATCACAGAATATTTCTCAATTGTCTAGGAAAGTAATACCTGTATTAGAGATAATAATACTGCCTATAATAGGCATCTTACTTAAAACAGATAACAACCCTTTTATATCTGGTATAGGTCAAGGTGTATTGATCGCTTCAGTAATGAGCTTCATAAATTTATTTAACAATACTAAACCTGAAGCAAAAGACATTACAGAATTAAATTCTTCTACAAGTTTCACTGTTACAGACAAACCTGAATTATTAAATATTCTAATACTTCAATCTCCCATTAGATACATTTTTCTTTGCATTATTACAGGAGGTTTATATATTTATTATTGGTTCTATAAGCACTGGGTTTTTATTAAAAAATTACAAAATTTAAATATTATTCCTGTATTATGTGGAGCTTTTCCAGGCATAACTATATATTCATTAACAAAACGTATTTTTGCAATAGCAAAAGAAAAAGGATATTTAATCAACAGTAAGCCAGTTGGTCTTTTCTTTATGCAATTATTTATAACGATGACAATAGGAAGAACATCTGGAATACCTGGTTTAATACCATTACTCTTTACTTTTTACCCAACTATATACATTTATGATTCTCTTACTTACTATGCAAAAAAAACTCATCCCAATTATCAAGAATTAGGTTTTTTCTCAGGAGGAATGATTGGTTGGATAATTCTTGGGATAATTATCTGGAGTTTGATGATTATAGGTTCTTACAATTAACTTTACACATAACTAAAAAAGGAGTATTCATGACCTCATATTATGCTTTATTCGTACAAAGCTATTTACAAACTGTAGATAAAAATAATTTCCCTTATATTCAGGCATCAGTAGAAGGGAAATTAAGATTAGATGAGTTTATATTTGATAAAACTAGTCCATATCAAACAACTAAGTTATATAAGGAAGCTTTCAATAACTTTCTTTTAGGAGGTTATGGGGCTGACCTTGCCATGAATCAAATTATTCAACTTACAGAAGAGTTTCGTAATGATAGATGGAAAATATGTTATGAATTTGGTTCATGGTGTGTAAATACTTATAAAGATGACCCCCATCCTTTTCATGAAGAACAAGGTATTGATTTTATTTGTAAATCACTTATTTATGTCATGGCAAAGGGTTCTCCTATTCAGTTTACCAAAGAGGAAAAAGATTATGTTTTAATGAGATTAATGTTACCTATTCACAAAATGAGTCCTATCATGGCTGAGAAGATAACAATTAAAATTATGGAGATTGGAAGGGGCTTGGAAGAATTTATTAACGTTACTAGATTAATAAACTAAGCAGCCCTTAACATTGAGAACTCAGGTACTTCCTGTTCCTCTTCACCCCACAAATCATCACCATAGATATTAGCATTTCTCCTTCTCTTCCAAGCATAAGCAGCCAAAGCTAATGCCATCACACAATCAGTAGCCAGTCCTTTATCATCCAGTTTATAGAACCTTAGCTCAGTCTTGAGTTGCTTTAACCTGTCCTGCTCATCATAAGGAATTACCAACTTAGATTTCTCCACCGCACCAGCCAAGTTACTCAACATTAAAGTTTTGTGATTATGCTTTTGATTTTTACCAGGTTTCTTAGTGCTATTAATTGGTATACATTTCTCAGCTAAATCAGCAGTTAATTCCTTCTCCAATGACTCCTTCAAATACTGTCCAGCCAGTGCAGTAGAATCATAATAAAGTTCACCAGGGAATTGATTTAACCTACGCTTGATTCTCTCAATACAGCCATTTTGATCAAACAAAGGAGTTTTGCTAATCCTTTCAAAAGCAACAATTCTCAACTCCCTATCAATAAACTGAAGTGTGATCAGAACTGTACTATCACCATTAGTAGAACCAGCCACATCTACCCCAGTAAAGAACTGTGAACCTGGACCACCTTTAGGTAGGTATGGTAACTGTAAACTAGCACCATGTTCAGGTAAACAATGTCCTGTAACTGGGTCATCATAGGGGAAGAAACAAATATGCTTTTCACCCTTTTCAATAGCTTTATCTAGATAATTACCCGCAAAGAAAGTAGCCCCATAATTAGCAAATTTACCATAAACTTCTTCTCTGACTTGAGCTTGAGTCATGTTCACCATGTTTGACCTGATTATTTCTTCAGGGTTAACAGGATTATCAAACTGACTGAACTCAGCAATGACTACAGATTTATCTTGTTTAAGTCTCCTTTCCTTAAACTCATTCCACATTTTCCTAAAGTAAATAGCACCCTGTCCAGCAGTATCACCTTCACCTTGCGGAGTAGAAATAAAATATTTACGTCCACTAACTTCAGTACCCCTAACATTTAAAATCTTCATTCTCAAATGTTCAAGAGCATATTCAGAAGCAGACTCATCCAAGGTGGCTATATCTAAATAAAAACCTAAAATAAACCTACCTTTTTGAACAGTAGCTTGAAACCAAATAATACTATTAAAACAAGTTTCTATAAAAGGTTGCTGTCCATCAGAAATGTGTTTAATGAAGCCTATGCTGGTCAGGAAGGGGCTATCATTAACTAGGTTGATAATTTCATCCTTAACCAATTTTGCTTGCTTTAAAGAAGGCGCACAGTTAATTGATTGAAACCTTTTACTATAGTCACCATAAAATACAGAACTGTTAGGTCTTTTTCTATAAAATAAAAACCATAAGTGCATGAGAGCAGTAACAAAAGTTTTCCCACTTCTAGACCCTGCTTTTAATACCCCTTCCTGAGCATTTACAGCTTGTCTCAACCATTGTCTCTGTTTAGGATGTCCTTTGACTATTGCACCTGTTTCAGGATGTATTCTTTCAACTTCATTTAAGTAATGGTTTACCTTTTCACCAAGGAAATATTTAACAAATAAAACAGGGTCATTAGCACCAGCAATAAATTGATATCTCAATGTTTCTGACTTAAGAATGCCCTCTAAATCAGAAGGGATAGAGTTAAAATCCATTAGTCATCATCTCCTAACTCATATTCAATTTCCACATCTGCTGGTTTAAGAGCAAATAATTCATCAACCTTAGTTTCAGGATTAGATGTTAGGTAGGCTTTAACTAAATCTTGGATTAATTCTCTGGGATCTACACTTAACTGTTCATACAAAGCCTTGAGTGTAAGTTCATTTTCATTCTTATCTCTGAGGTCTTTTCTGGTTTTTAAAGTAGCATTAATCTGAGCTTGGTGAATTTGAATAACTTTAGATAAATCAGTGATAGCTTTACTCAAACCATTGATGTTATTGGTAATTACTTCCGCTTCTCTGGGAGAAGAATTCGTTAGAGAATCACTTAACTGGATTGCTGTGTTATACCTTTCTATTAACTCTGATTGATGGTCAATAAGCCTACCAATCATGGCATCAGACAGCATAATGCTATTGTCTAATAAAGTTTCTTTACTGTAATCAGTCGCTAACAACTGCTTTCTTTCCTTGGCAGATAATGATTTAATTGCTCTCATATTTTCTTGTTTAACTAATTTAGAATGTAGACCGTGTGTGATTCTAGCTTTGGCTGCTTTACCCCCATGAGTAGCACAACAGTTATAGCCAATCATCAAATTATTTTTACATTGTGTTCCATCTTTTTTAATAACAGGACACCTTTGAGGTTCAGGTCTTCTACCTGATTTATATCTGTGTTTATAAACTGCACTATTTTTATAACTTTCACTAGGGATATGTGACATTAACACTAATAAAAAAACTTACATACTAATAGTGTAATTGATAAAATAAAGTTATATGTGTACTTTATTTTTAAAATAGTATGTTAGACAATCAGCAAAGCAAAGTTACCCCAAGTGTTGAGACTAAAAGTTCAGAAGAGCATATTTATGGTATCTATAACAGATATTTAAAAACAGGTAATGTAACTTTAATTGAAATAATTATTTTACTTGTAGCCTTTGGCAGTTTAGCTTTAAGTTGGTTTAACCATTTAAAACTACTAAAAACTCCACTTAGCAATGCAATTACTTATTTAACCAATAATCATCTACATGAGGTTAGAGAAATAGAAAACATCCTATCAGAGATGTTAGCAGTAGCTCAATGTCATAGAATAGCAGTAGGCTTATTCCATAATGGTAAATCTGTAGGTAAACATCACTTTAATAAAATGAGTGTATTTTATGAAGTAGTAGCTCCTGGTATAACCCCACTAAAAGATGAACTTCAAAATATATCACTTTCTAAAATATATGATGATATAGAAAGTAGTAGCGAACAAAGCTTTATTAAAGTTTCAGCAGAAGATAAAAGTTTAAAAACTAGATGTGTGATGCACTTAGACAGTATTGGAGTCAAAGAATTATTATCTAGATTATTGGTAGCTTCCAATAAAGGTATCTATGGCATCATCCAACTACATTGGGTTGAAAATACCACAGAAAACATATTAGAAAATCCTGCAATTGTAGCTCAATTAAATAAGCTATTTAACAGGTTAGTTTCTTTAATAGAGGAGAATCAATAATAACTTTATGGAGCAATTTCCATTACTGTCAAATAATTAAGTCCAACATTACTAGTTACACTAGTTCCACTGCCAAATAAGTTTAATGTAAGTGTATAAGTTCTGGTAGCTGTATTTACAGCAGAAATAAATACACTAATAGGCACTGGTTCAGGATAAGCATCACTTCTTCTGCCAATATTCAGAATTGAACCAAATCCAGTAGTTCCATCATTTATTTCAAGATTATAATAACAAGTATTATTTGTAACAGATTTTACTACATTTGCTAGTGAGCCTATTATATGAAGAGTTGAAGTAGCACTGAGAGGAGTTATTGTAACTGCAAGTCCTGTACTTTGCCAGTTTCCAGTAAAGCTAAGTGTCCAAGGAGTGTTACGAGTAGCCCTTGCTACCTGTATTACTTTACCTCCACCAGAAGCAGGAGTAGTAGGTTCATATCTGCTATTTGCAGTGCTGTAAACTAATACTTGTCCATTTGTAGGAGTAGTGGTGTGTACATTTACTCCCTGAATTCTATTTGCATTCCATTGAGCAGTAGTGTTTCCTACTTGGGCAGCAGTAACAGAATGTGGATTACTTGTATTACCAGTATGAGAAGTTAAGTCACTACTAGAAGCTGCTCCAAGGGCTGTTAAGGCAGCAGAAGCAGTAGTAGATCCTGTACCACCTTTAGCGATAGAAAGAGTGCCTGCAAGGTTTCCTAATGTCAAATTAGCTTCATTTACATCTATATCTACTTCAGAATTAGTTGTGTCATCTGTAATGGATATTTTATTAGAGCCAGCATTTACTTTTTTAAATTCTAAATTGACTCCAGTTTTCTGTTTATAAATACCTACACCAGCAGTACCAACATTAGTGGCTGTGTTAGCTTCTCCACTACCACCTCCACCACCAGAAACAGTTTCATTAATCCATTTACCAGTGGAGTCATCATATACAAGAGACTGACCATCAATAGGAGAAGTAATAACTACATCCCCTAACTCAATTAAATTATCAGGTCTAGCATTTACTAAAGTATCTACTTCAGTTTTAGTGTATGTAGTTGACTGGTTAGCTTTACTAGCTAAAAGTCCATCTGTTTCAGTTTTAGTATAGGTTGTAGTTTGGTTAGCTTTAGCATTTAATAAAGTATCAGTCTCAGTTTTACTGTAAGTTGTAGCTTGGTTAGCCTTAGTGTTTAATAGGCTATCAGTTTCAATCTTAGTATAGGTTGTAGATTGATTAGCCTTAGCATTTAATAAACCATCAGTTTCAGTCTTAGTATATGTAGTTGACTGATTAGCTTTAGCAGCTAACAAAGTATTTGTTTCAGATTTACTATAGGTTGTAGAAACATTTGCTTTAGTATTTAATAAGCTATCTGTTTCAGTTTTATTATAATAATTAGTTAATTCTGAATCTCTAGTTATTGCATCAGGAATTTGAGTATCAGGAATTTTACCCCCACTATCTAAAGTAGCGACACCAGAAGCAATACCTTTTTCAGTTGTAGGAATTGCTCCTACTTGGGCTGCTGTAGTGCTGTGAGGATTAGATGTGTTTGCAATGTGATTGTTAATAATAGTAGATGTATCTACATTTGTACCTTGAGCTATTAAATCCCAATCTAATGCAGTTGGATTAGGTTCTTCACTTGTAGTTTTGTTAGCCCTGTAACTAGAACCATCATAAAATACTCCTTCATTGCGTCTATAAATCCTAGCATTATCCCAATCACCTAACCAGATAACAGAGATACCATTAACAGTAGGAATAGGACTAGAAAGAGTGCTTGGATTAATTTCTATAGCCATATATTAATACCCCTTTAAAGTTCCTCTGATAAAGACTTGTGTGTTAGCTTGAGTGCCTATAACTTCTACTTTGATGACATTTGTATTAACCAATGAATAGCTTTTAACAATAGTATTATCAGTAGTCACAGTACCAACATTCTGCCAAGTAAGACCAACTAATTCTTTTAATATAAAGCTGACATTAGCAGTAGCAACAAGTTCAATATCCAATCTCTTATATTTTGCAGTGTCAATGAAAACACCACTGTAAGTTTGTACATTTACAATAGTTGGAATACCAAAGGAATCATTATCTAAATCTAATTGGAATAAAGGTACAGTGTCTTCTAATTCTGTTTGGTAATCAACCAAGTAGGAAACAGTAAATTGTCCTGCTGAAGTCCATGCACCATTGGTAGCAGTCTTTTCAATTAATACAGCTTTATCTTCTAATTCATATTGCCTTTCAAGTTGCCTTAATTCAATAGCAGTTAATCTTTTCTGATCACCAATAGTTAAATCTTTCTGTTCTTCCCTAGCAATTAAAGCTAACTTATCTTCTAAGCTATCCTTACAACAAGTTTTAGAAGCTCCACCCGCTATTAAATCTATAACATCTTGTTGAGTCCAGAATTCAGCAGCAGTTAGTGTAGCTAATTTGTTAATAGTAATATAAGCCCTGAGATGTAAAAAATAATCTGTTTGTGCTTTTTCTATTAATTCTCTGTCTCTAGTAATAGAAGTACCAGAAGCAGAATCATATTTAACTACAGGGTCATTTACAAAGTAATATTTAACTCCAAATCCTATTAAGTTCCAAGCATCAATCACATTTGCATCTAATGAGGTAATAGCTCCACTAGATACAGTAGATGTTATGTCAGTTAAACCCTTAGATTGAAGATCAGAAACTACAAATAATGTAAGTAAATTAGCTCTGTTACTATCAACAATGCTAGTGGTAGTGTCATTTAACGCAGGGCGTACATAATTATTAAAGAAATTAGTCCAAGTAATTGAGACTGGCATAATTTTAAATTATCCTATTGGGAAATCTTTTTATATAATTGATAATAGTATTTTTAGATAAAGCTTGAATCCCACCACTACTAGCAGTATATGGTTGGTAAGTCATGTTAGCAGAAGTAACTCTAACATTTACATTATTATTAATTCCTCCACTTACAAATTGATAAACTTCTAAAAGATTAAATAAAAATAATCCTGACTCATCATATTGAAAATAATCAAGAGTTCCAGCATAAGTTTTAGAAGAACCTAAATCAAAAAAATAACTTGCAATAAAAGGGCATTGTCTAAGTCTACCCCATGAAGCATCAGGATAAGTATTAGGATACCAGTAAGTAGGACTTAACTGAGTTATTAATACTTCGCTGTCAAACAAACTAAATAAAGAATTACTAGTTATAAAATTGTTATAATTGCCAGCTAAAGAAGCACTTTCAGTTGTGTAACCTGGAATGAAATAAGCAGGGTAAATAGTAGCACTACCTTGTATAGTGCAAGTAGCATTATCTACATTTATGGTTACTGCACCAGCAGTTTGTAAAGTATTTTGAAAACTTGGATAAGTTATAGTTGGAACATAAACTAAACCAGAAAACTGATTAACAATTGATGATATTGATAAATCTCTTTCTAGTGATTTATATCTTTCTAAATCTGAAAACATAATTTTACAGGAGGGAATTACCCCTCCAATTTAATTAAAGGTTACTAGGAACAGAATAGCTAGTAGCATTCAATTGGAGAACTGCTACAGCACCTCTATGATTTGGTGCATAACCCCAGCCATCAGTCATGATTGTATTTTCTAAAGCAAAGCTAGATTTAACATCAGTTTGTAATCCAGCTAAACTAGCAACAGCAGGAATTCTGCTTAGGAAAGGTGTTTTGTTACTTCCACCATCAACCCCACAAGAGATTGCGTAACCAACAGGAACTATGGGTGTTTTGATAATAGGAACATTGCTAATGAAACCTACCAAACCTTCCCAAGGAGATAGCTGTCTCATTCTGTCATTAGAAGCAGCACCACTAGCAATTTGAAGGTTGCGTCCAATTTGGTTTTCTGCTGGTACAAAACCACTCAAAGCTTCCAGAGTATAATCATAGTCACTAACCCAGATTTCTAATTGCTTGTAGCCATGATGTCTAATTTTATCAATTAGCTTTGAACGTATCTCAGCCACAGTAGGAGAGCCAGCACTAGCAACAGCATTGTAATGTTGTAAATCACCAGCTACAAAACTGTAACCATTAACAGCAGGTGCAGCAACAGAACTATCACTATTGTAAAAAGGAATAGTAGTTGTTTGATACTTGTTAATGCTGTCAATTACTGTGCGGCTACTGTTAGTAAAAATAGCTTGACGTAATGCAGAGAACCTAGCTTTTTGGAAAGAGGTTAATTTAGCTTGTACATAACCAGCTAACTCATCAGAAGTCATTAGTTTTACTGCTCTACTGCTGAGAGTAAGTGCAGTCATAAACTCTTCATAAGGAATTTCTTGAGTGTAATCCCAAACAGTATTTCTAGAAGTAGGACGTGCTGATTCAGTTAAGCTTTCAAGAGTTTCCCCATCATAATATTTGACAACTTTCTGAGGAGTATTAATTGCTTCTACCAGTGGACCAAAAAACCTAGAGTTCATGTCACCATAAAACATCATATCCTGGTCTAATTCTCTCAGGATAGATACAACAGATTGATTGTCAATAGTTACTAACTCAGCATCATTGGAACTAAGTTCACCAAAATAAGTAGTGTTATAAGTCATATATTTTTAAATAATTAATTATTTGAATTAAACAGAAATTTTAACTTTATTAGCAGTTAGAGCAATCCCAACTTTCTTAGTTCCTGTACCTGCAACAATACCAGCAGCACCAGCATAAACAACAGTACCAGGAGTAAGGGCTAAGGAAGTACCTTTGTTTTCAATAATGCAGTCACTATCTACTGCTAAAGAAGTACCTGCTTTGCGAGAGTATCTAGCCACTCCCACAGGTTCAAGAGAAGCAGTACATAGAATTGCTAAACCTGAACTATTAATAGCTACCACTGCACCTTCAGGAATGTCTACTGCTGTAATTAAGTTAACAATAGAACCATCTAAATTAGATGAAGCAATAAATCTATAAAGGACTGTGTTGTAAGTTACGTTTTGCATATTTTTAAAATGTATAAATAGATAAATTAAATTTAATATCCACGCCAAGCTTTTACTTTGCGTTCTTCTTCTGTAGAAGTTTTGTTAACAGATACCCCAGGTTTTGTAACCACAGATTTACCATTAGTATTTTTAGCTAAAGCAGCCTGTAAAGCATTCTGAATCTTTGGAACTAAATTCTCTTTTAATTCTGCTTCCAATGATTGCTGCTTATTTAATAAATCTGCTTCTATTTCTTCTTGGGTACTACCACTTGGTTTTATCCCTAGAAGTTTAGCCATTCTTTGAAAGTCAGGTTTAGTTTTAGCTAATCAGTAAACCAAAAAGTT
>NZ_PGEM01000154.1 GCF_002934005.1 Cuspidothrix issatschenkoi CHARLIE-1
GCATAGGCTAAAATTATGAGTTTGAACTCATAATTTTCAGCACAGCACAGATGCTTTTTTATAAAAAGTTTCCATTTTAGTTTGACCTTATCTGACCTTAAAGCAAAACAAAGCACCCACTTACGTGGGTGCAACGCACCTGCTTTCGCAGGTGCTCAACGCTCGCTTTCGCTCGCTAACTCTAGTACCGGTAAAGTATCACTACAATTCACGTTCTACTTCTTTTGAATGTGATTTAACTCGTGACTTTGGTGCACCTTGCATATGGTTTGATTTTCTCTGTGCACTTTTCATCATGTTTGCACCAGATTTGATTACATCTGATAAACCTTTAGGGTCATCTTTATACACTTTAAATCTTGTATAATTAACAATCATTTCATCTTGATAATCCGTGTATTCTCCATTTTTATTTTCAATAACTTTATCCATAAATGATTTTTCATTTTGGTTTTGAATTTTGAGTTGTTGGTTTTCTTGTCTTAACTGTTCATTTTCTCTGCTTAACTGTTGTTTTTCGGTTTCAATTTGTGTTTTATAATTCAGTTTATCTTCATCAAGATTAGCTTTGAACGTTTCATATTTATCTTTTTCATCTTGTACGATGTTTTGCCATGTACGATGTTCTGATTCTTTTTCTCTCACTTTTAATTTAACTTCAGATAACTCTTGTTCGTACTTCTCTTTTTGATTCGATAAATCTTGAAACTCTTGATTAAAGTAATCAATATCAGCTTCATGGTCATTTTGCTGATATTCATAAATACTTGAATATAAACCGATAAGTTCATCACTCGTTAAATCTTGTACAGGTTTTTTAATCTTTTCATCGTTCATTTTAAAGATAGCTATACCATCGTTATTTACTTTCCCAACATTTTGACCAAAAGTTGTCATCATATCACGGTACTGTTTATCTTGTTGTTCAAACTGTTCAGCTTGAATGAAAAGTTTTTCATTGTGACGTGTCATTTTAGTGTCGTACTTTTCTTCCATTTGTTTTTTCCAATTTTGATAGTTGTAATCAACTCGATTCACACCTCGTTCAACGTCCCAACCTCTATCTTGTAAACCTTTAGCAAAAATCGTCTGCTTTTCACTCATAGCTTTTTTATTACCAGTTAACTCTTTTGCTTTTGAACGCAATTCTTGTTCATCTAACGTTGAAGATAATGATTGTGCATGTATTGAAGATTCATCACGATGTATAACATATGCTTTTATCTCTCCGTACAATTCTGGGTGTTCTTTCATCATATAATATACGTCTGTTAATAGTTCTTCAGCTTCATCATCGGTGTGTACAGCAAGCCATTCTTTTGAAGGTTGAATTACTTGTGAAAGCAAATCAACCGTATCAGATCGTAAACTTCTACGGTCGTATGCGGTGTATTCTTCTCCAGTTCTCTCAGCCCTCTTTTGATTAATTGTTTTAATTTTTTCTTTACGTTCTTTATCAAACGTTTCAATATTTGGTTTCTCTAACCAAACATTGTCCTTTGTTTTTTCGGGGTGCAAATCTCGTATCCCATCATCATATTTTTCTTTATCATCTTCAGTTCGATACATCTCTTTTAGTAAATTTTTAACACTTGCGTTTGCTTTAGTTTTCTTAAATTTATATGCAATTGTACCCGCCATTCTAAGATACTCCCTTCATAAAAAATTGCTCTTATTCATCGCAATTACATTCGCTAATGATGTTCCCTATTCGGTCACATCAAGCTCATTTTTTAACGGGTGAATGTTATCCAAAACGCTCCCTATTCGGTCACCTTTCGGATGCGTTAGCAATGCTCCTATTCGTCACATTGAACGCTTAACCATTCCCCCTTTCGGTCTATCTTATCATTGATAAGTAGAACTCGCTAGACTTATCTTCGATAAGTCTGCTCGTACACTCCAAAATACTCGCTCTTCGAGCTGCGTGTTTTTACGTTCAATCGTTCAGAAATACTCGGTCTTCGACCTGCGTGTTTCTTCACTCAAAGCAACATAAAAAGTGACGTTTAAGTTTAACTTAAACGCCATTTTTATTGCCTAATTTTTTAAAATTTCCTTTTGACATCAGGTTCCGATTTGTATGATTTGGTTTGGGTGTTGATTTGGATTAATCCAAATTCAAACCCTGCCCAAACGTTGAAACAAGTTCAACTATCATACTGCATTTCCTAATGTCAAAAGTGTGCTTTTAAAAAATAAATCACACCACCTAATGTGAAAAGTGGTGTGATGAAATGAGTTAAAAAATTAACCAAATTCTAGTTCTTCATAAAGCATAACTTCTCTTTCTATTTCCAAATAATATTTAATAGCTTGAACCATTTCAAAATAATCTTTACCATATTTTTCCCAATGGTCTTCTTTTTCCAATCGTCTAAAAATATTATGAGCACTATCATCAAACTCACCATTCATATTCAACAAAGGATCTAATTCTGAATAAAATTTCCAACTTATTTCACTAACATAATCATTAAACTCTTTATTACATTTTGCCATTAAAAATCACCCTTTTTCTAATTTTATGAATCAACTATTTTACGATTTAACAAACTCATTTATCATATCTTCGGTAATACCTCGACGTTCATTAAGCTCTTTAAAATTTTCATTTTCTTTAATTTTTTGAGCACGTTTTGCGTTCTTTTCTTCAAGTTCTTTTAATGGATTTTCATCATACATTTTAATCATATCATTAAGCGTAACACCCACTTTAATCTGAGCGTACATTGGACCTTTACACGGTATAATGTCATTTTCTAAATCATAAAATTCACGTTCCCAAAGTGCTAAACAAACGGGCAACTCTTCTTCTGGAATTGCATTTTTATAATCAGCACATTTATTATCTTCAATAAATTTATCAAGTTCATTTCTATCAATTGTTAATCGTTCTTTATCTGTTAACAATCGCTTTTGAATATCTTCAACTATTTCAATAGGATAACCACTTAAACCTTGTTTATAAATTCTTTCAATTGCATCTAAGTCAGCTTTACTCTCTTGTTGTATTTTGTCTAAGGTATCGATTTTATTTTGCAATGTAAAACCGTTACGTTCTTCTCTCATAGTCAAACCTTTACAAGGTATATTCCCGTTAACATAATCATAAAATTCAAGTTTCCAATACAAGTCATCGTATTCATTTCTCATGTGTTTAATTTCTTCATCAACAATGTCTGATTCTTTTTTTACTTCTGGATTGTTTTCTTGTTCTAACTTAACTCTCAAAACATATTCGTGATATTCATTCTTATGATTATCACAGTATTCTTTAGCCCCAGATTCTTCTAATTCTAATAATAAACTTTCATATAAAGGTCTATGTGGATTGCATAACGTTTCAACATTATATTCTTTATAATTAAATCTTATTTTTTCTCTATAAAATCTAAAGCCATCAACATATTGTTCATCTTGGTCTATATCAGCGTCACGCTTAACTTTACCATTTGTCATATCAATGACTGATTCTTTATCATTAATACATTTAACTATCATTGAAACAACTTTATCCATTTCGTTTTCATGTTTATAAAACTCATCAGATACAGCCATTTGTGTTTGTAACACAAATCCACGTTTCTTAAAATTAAATTGGAAAACATTTATATACTTTTGACCTTTACTTGTAAAAATTTCGATATAATTACTAAATCTTCTTGTGAACTGAAACGCAACATCTTTATATTCATCACCAAGATTGTCTCTAACTTTTAACTGACCAGTCGGCAATTCTTCAACTAGATGTTTACCACCTTTTGAATAACGTAATGTTTCATTTCTAAATCGTTCAAAACTTTTAGATGATGTCATAATTAAATAGTCAGCTGTCCAATTTATATCTTTTGTTCTTGATGAAACAGGTGCTTGTTGATGGTCATCAAAAACATTCATAATTTCTCTATAATCAAACAAACTACCCTGCATTTCATTTAAAATTGTCACTTTTTGATTTTTATATGTCCCCATTGGGTCATATGTTTTATCTGGCGACTTAGCTGCACCAACATGAACTCCCCTTTTATCTGCAAAAGCATATCCCAATTTATTAGCTAATGTAGTTTTACCTGTACCACCTTTCCCAGTGATATAAAGGTTTCTTAACCATCTACCATGTTTATTTCTATGTCTTAGTTTATCTGCAAAATACTCTCGCTCTGCGTATTCTCGTTTAGTTGTATAGTTATAATAAATATCACTTACCAAATTTTTATGTGTTGGGAATTTTTTATATAGTATCTTTATATCTGCCATTTCCCCTTTTTCTCTCAAACTAGTAACTTGAGACAATACTTCTTCAACTATTTCATCTTTAATATCTTTATCATCTTTATCTGAAACAGTTAATTTATTAAAATGTTCAAAATTATCATCTTCTGAAATATCAGTACCTACTTTATATAAACGATCTTGACCATATATAAATTTACCGTCTTTTCTTGCTTGTTTTGTAATATGCAACAAGTAACTAAGGGATCCCTTCACACTTTTAACTTTAGAAATATTTTCTGTTCTTGATATACCAAATGTTTTCATAATAGATCTAATAACTCGAGGATTTTTAAACTTAATTACAAAATGAACATGTAAACCTTTTTTATCCCCATTTGGTAACACGTCTTTATCATGAAATATAAAATAACAGTATTCACAATCATCTTGAATAGCTGTAAACATATCAACCATTTGTTTACGCCATTCATGTTCAGTTAAAGCATCTTCCTTTTTACGCAAATTGCCTGAATCATCAAGCTCATGCGTATCATATTCATAATTACGTTGCCCTGAAAACGTACGTGCTCTTGTAGCTAAAAAATCATCATCTTTTTGATAATTGCTCATATAAAAAACCTACCTTTGAAATTATTTCAAATGTAGGTGGTCCTTTTGTTACATATGTTTTTATATATTTCTATACTATTCTATACTTTTCTAACAATCATGCTTGATTATTAAAATTTAATAGGGTAATATGGAATCATAAATAAAATAATAAAACACATTGCATCGCAACAAATGACCACCAATCATTTGTTGTTTTTTATTTTAGACTATTTCTTGATCCAAAACAAGAAGTAGTCTTTTTTTTATGTTTTAAAAAATGCACAGATTTTGGGTGTGTGCCGAAAATAGTAATCTATTTTTTGATTAAAAAGCGACAAAGCACAGCGCACGAGAATGGGCGCCAGACGGAGTATCGGCGCCCGTAC
>NZ_PGEM01000155.1 GCF_002934005.1 Cuspidothrix issatschenkoi CHARLIE-1
TGTTAAACTTCCTGGCAATATACAGAGGGTATCAGAATTATAAAGGCGGAAGGTTCAGCCGTCTGGTGCTGTAGGAGGGGAGATAAGACCAAAACTTGGGCGAAAGTCTAAGTTGCGGCACTCCCCCGTGAGTACAGAAGCCAACACTGTACTTGGTACTCCAAGTCAGTGTGGGTAGTTCACTGCAGAGACGTTTTATGGAACGTCTCTACCTAGGGATTCAGGTGAGGTGATAAGTAAGATCCCCGACTTCTAAGATAGATTTATCCTTTCCGAATACAATCAATTAAAGAAGTCGGGGATCTGGAAACTCATCAACAAGCTATTTTAAACTCTGGCTAATACTGGTTCACTTACAGTTGCATTAACAGTAGTTGTTTCTGAGTCAGCAGCGTAGATTTCACAGGAATTATTAGGGCTTTCAATGAGTTTTACTTTGTAAAGTTTTGCTCCTAGTTCTTGAATAGGCGATCGCAAAGTATTACTAATATAAAGAGCAATATTTTCCGCAGTCGGCACAACTTTACTAAAGAAGGGAATATCCTTATTTAAAAAAGTGTGATCAAATGGCTCAACGATATAATCTGTAATTACCTGATTTAAAGCCCCTAAATCAATAATCATCCCTGTGCGGGGGTCAATTTCCCCTTTGACGGTGACTTCTAAATGATAGTTGTGTCCATGACCATTAACGCGAGCGCATTTACCGTAAATGTCTGTATTTTCTGCCAAACTTAAATCAGGATGCGCCAGCCTGTGAGCCGCGCTAAAGTGAGTGCTAACACTGAAATATGCTTCCATTCCGTTACCCATATAATCTGCCCAAAGTTGAGGATGTTCAAATAACTGCACGCGAACCAAAGGTAAATGGGGTGATAGACGTTGCCAAATCACCCGCGCTATATTTTCTGTAGTCGGAAGAGTTTGCCCAAATTCTGCCCACACATCATTGAGATAGGAAAAATCTAGTTGACCGGTCACTTCCCGCTTGATAACTTGTTTCACATCAGACAGGTTAAGTACCATCCCATACTCATCTAGTTCTCCAACTAGGGAGATAAATAAGACATAGTTGTGTCCGTGTCCCGGAAATTTCGAGCAAAGTCCAAATTTTTCTAAGTTCTCGGTTTCACTCAGTTCTGGCAACCAATACCGATGACTGGCGGAAAACTGAGCGCGGCGATTTACGATACATTGCATGAGTACCCTGGGAACAGAATTTAATATTTCTTAATCTTTCACTTTATACAGTGTAAACTAATTTGCTAGTTATTGCTTTACTTTAATTCACATCTTAGAGATCATCGTGTCAAAAATTGTCCCATTTCTGCTTGCTGTGTGGAATCTAGTCCATGAGTTGCTTGTAATCACAATAAATCAACAGATTTAATAAATAAACTTTGAATGTTTTCTGTTATTTGATTCACTTGTTGCAAATAAGGCACTTTTACTGATTTTATTCTTATAGTTTACACACAATTTTATCACTTTAGTATGATTTCTTCTCTTTTAGCCGATATTCCCAAGACAAAGCGATCGCAAGAAATAACGTAAGTATTCAGCTATAGCGCTCGTTCATACCCAGATCCCCGACTTCTGTGATTAATTGTGTCCATACATGATAAATTGATCACAGAAGTCGGGGATCTTTTTACCTCACCTGAATTCTTACGAAATGATACTGTTAAATCTTGAATAGGATAAACTATCCCTGGGATATTATCACCTTTAATAGAAACATTCTCAGCCACAAAGAAAGTATTAGGAACTTGAGAGGCAACTTGTTGTATTGCTGCGTCAAATGAACCATATAGAATAAATTTACGCCGATTTAAGTTAATTCTCATAAACGATATAGCGGTATGCACTTGAATGAGATACAGAATTTACCTAAAAAACTATACACTCTCATGACTTTCAACTCTGTTCCCTATTCCCTGTTCCCTGCTATATCACACACACAATATCAAATAAAGTGTAGAATTCTAACATTTGACTGGCAAAATAACTTAAACATAAAAGTAAAACAATTCCAAATCCACACAATTTTTTCCAAAATATGACACATTCTTTCCTAGAACGTCTCCATAGTCCAGAACTTCCCGTCATCGTCTTTGACGGTGCGATGGGAACTAACCTACAAACCCAAAACCTCACTGCTGAAGACTTCGGGGGTGCAGAATATGAGGGTTGTAATGAATACTTAGTACACACAAAACCCGAAGCTGTGGCTAAAGTTCACCGTGACTTCCTTGCTGCGGGTGCAGATGTCATTGAAACCGATACCTTTGGTGGTACTTCCATTGTTTTAGCAGAATATGACTTAGCAGACCAAGCTTATTATCTCAGTAAGAAAGCCGCAGAATTAGCTAAAACTGTGGCGGCAGAATTTTCCACACCGGAAAAACCCCGCTTTGTCGCTGGTTCTATCGGTCCAACCACCAAACTCCCAACCTTGGGACATATTGATTTTGACACCATGAAAGCTGCTTTTGCAGAACAAGCAGAAGCTTTATTTGATGGCGGTGTGGACTTGTTTTTGATAGAAACTTGTCAAGACGTGCTGCAAATTAAAGCCGCATTAAACGGAATTGAGGAAGCATTTGCCAAAAAAGGGGAAAGAAGACCGTTAATGGTTTCCGTCACAATGGAAAGCATGGGAACAATGTTAGTAGGTACGGAAATTTCTGCCGTACTCACTATTTTAGAACCATTCCCTATTGATATTCTCGGTTTGAACTGCGCCACTGGGCCAGACTTGATGAAACCACACATTAAATATTTATCAGCACACTCGCCTTTTGTAGTTTCCTGTATTCCCAATGCAGGTTTACCGGAAAACGTTGGCGGTCAAGCACATTACAAACTTACGCCTGTAGAATTACGCATGGCGTTAATGCACTTTATTGAAGATTTGGGTGTCCAAGTGATAGGGGGTTGCTGTGGGACAAGACCAGAACACATTCAACAATTAGCGGAAATTGCCAAAGACTTAAAACCAAAAGTTAGACAACCAAGTTTAGAACCAGCAGCCGCATCAATTTATACTACTCAAAATTATGAACAAGATAATTCTTTCTTGATAGTTGGGGAACGTCTTAACGCCAGTGGTTCTAAAAAATGCCGTGACTTACTCAACGGTGAAGACTGGGATGGTTTAGTCTCAATGGCGCGGAGTCAAGTTAAAGAAGGCGCACATATCCTAGATGTTAACGTTGACTATGTGGGACGGGATGGTGTGCGCGATATGCACGAGTTAGTTTCTCGCATCGTTAATAATGTGACTTTACCATTAATGCTCGATTCCACCGAATGGGAAAAAATGGAAGCGGGTTTAAAAGTAGCGGGAGGTAAGTGTTTACTCAATTCTACCAACTATGAAGATGGGGAACCGCGATTTTTAAAAGTGCTAGAATTAGCCAAAAAATACGGTGCTGGTGTCATTATTGGTACAATTGATGAAGATGGCATGGCGCGGACAGCGGAGAAAAAATTTCAAATTGCCCAACGTGCTTACCGTCAAGCTGTGGAATATGGTATTGCTCCCACAGAAATATTTTTTGATACATTAGCCCTCCCTATTTCTACAGGGATTGAAGAAGATCGAGCAAACGGCAAAGCCACCATAGAATCAATTCGCCGTATTCGTCAAGAATTGCCGGGATGTCATGTAATTTTGGGTGTATCTAATATATCCTTTGGTTTAAACCCAGCATCGCGGATGGTGTTAAACTCGATGTTTTTGCATGAAGCAATGAATGCGGGAATGGATGCAGCAATTGTCAGCGCGAGTAAAATTCTACCATTAGCGAAAATTGACCCCCAACATCAAGAAGTTTGTCGGCAATTAATATATGATGAACGCAAATTTGATGGGAATGTCTGCATTTATGATCCTTTGGGAGAATTAACAACAATTTTTGCAGGAGTCAAAACCAAACGTAACACCGGTGTTGATGAAAGTTTACCAATAGAAGAACGTTTAAAACGCCATATTATTGACGGTGAAAGAATTGGTTTAGAAACCCAATTAACCAAAGCTTTAGAACAATATCCCCCCTTGGAAATCATTAATACTTTTCTCTTAGACGGGATGAAAGTTGTGGGTGAATTGTTTGGTTCTGGACAAATGCAGCTACCTTTCGTATTACAATCAGCAGAAACCATGAAAGCTGCGGTTGCTTATTTAGAACCCTTCATGGAAAAGTCAGAATCTGGGAATAATGCCAAGGGAACTTTTGTCATTGCGACTGTAAAAGGTGATGTTCATGATATTGGTAAAAACCTGGTGGATATCATCTTATCTAACAATGGTTATAAGGTGATAAACCTGGGCATTAAGCAATCTGTAGAAAACATCATTCAAGCCTACGAACAGTATAAGCCTGATTGTATTGCTATGAGTGGATTGTTAGTAAAATCTACCGCTTTCATGAAAGAGAATTTACAAACTTTCAATGAAAAGGGAATTACTGTTCCGGTAATTTTAGGTGGTGCAGCTTTGACTCCTAAATTTGTGAATCAAGATTGCCAAGGGACTTACAAAGGTAAAGTTATTTATGGCAAAGATGCGTTTTCTGATTTGCATTTCATGGATAAATTAATGCCAGCTAAAAATATCGGTAATTGGAATGATTCACAGGGGTTTTTGGATGAATTAGGAACTGAAGAATCAACAAATGGTCATCATAAAACAGTAGATAATACTGTTAAAGATAAAGTAGCTGCTGAACCGAAAGCAATAGATACCCGTCGTTCAGAAGCGGTAGCTGTAGATATTGAACGTCCTCAACCACCTTTCTGGGGAACACAATTTTTACAACCTGATGATATTTCTTTGGAGGAATTATTCTGGTATCTAGATTTGCAAGCTTTGGTAGCTGGACAATGGCAATTCCGCAAACCTAAAGAACAATCTAAGGAGGAATATCAGGAGTTTTTAAATGAGAAGGTTTACCCGATTTTAGAAACTTGGAAACGGCGAATTATTGAGGAGAATTTGTTACATCCTCAAGTAATTTATGGCTATTTTCCTTGTCAGTCTGTGGGGAATAGTTTATTGATTTATGAGACGAACCGCACAGACGCAGAGGACGCGGAGGTAAGAGTAGGTTTTGAGTTTCCCCGTCAGAAGTCTTTTAATAGGTTATGTATTGCAGATTTCTTTGCACCCAAGGAGTCGGGAATTATTGATGTTTTCCCCATGCAAGCGGTGACGGTGGGAGAAGTGGCCACGGAGTTTGCTCAAAAGCTTTTTGCTAATAATCAATACACTGATTATTTGTATTTTCATGGTATGGCGGTACAGGTGGCGGAAGCTTTGGCGGAATGGACACACGCTAGAATCCGCCGGGAGTTGGGTTTGGGAGATTCTGAACCGGATAATATTAGGGATATTTTGGCCCAGCGTTATCAAGGTTCTCGGTATAGTTTCGGCTATCCTGCTTGTCCGAATATCCAGGATCAATATAAGCAGTTGGAATTGTTGGGAGTTGATAGGATGAATATGTATATGGATGAAAGTGAGCAATTGTATCCTGAACAGTCTACAACGGCAATTATTACTTATCACCCTGTAGCGAAGTATTTCACGGCTTAACTATTCGCCGTAAGTC
>NZ_PGEM01000156.1 GCF_002934005.1 Cuspidothrix issatschenkoi CHARLIE-1
AAGCTGTCATAGTAGAGAATCTGCATGTCAAAGGCATGGTACGCAATCATAATTTGGCAAAGTAAATATCTGATGCAGGATGGGGAACATTTACTAATTTTTTAGCCTATAAGCTAGAACGCAAAGGTGGGAAGTTGGTAGAGATTGATAGATGGTTTCCCAGTTCTAAACTCTGTTCTAATTGTTTTTATCAAATTGGTGATATGCCATTGGATGTCCGTGAATGGACTTGTCCTCATTGTGGTACTCATCATGATAGAGATGGAAATGCAGCGATAAATATTAGGACAGAGGGTATCAGAATGCTTGCCCTGAGCGAAGTCGAAGGGATAAAGGCGGAAGGTGCAGCCGTCTGGTGCTGTAGGAGGGGAGATAAGACCAAAACTTGGGCGGAAGTCTAAGTTGCGGCACTCCCCTGTGAGTACAGAAGCCAACACTGTACTTGGTACTCCAAGTCAGTGTGGGTAGTTCACTACATCCTCTAAGCATTAAAAATTGTTTGGGCTGCGGTACAATCTAGTTGAATTTGGTTTTTCAAGGCTTCTAGAGAAGAAAATTTTTGTTCCGGGCGCAAAAATTTGACTAACTGCACCACCAAATTTTTACCATATAAATCTCCAGACCAATCTAGTAAATGTGCTTCTACACGGGTATCTATACCATTAACAGTAGGACGGTTGCCGATATTCATTACCCCTAATTTGTGAATGGGTAGGGTATCTAATGTTGGGTCATGGATGATGACAGCGATCGCATAAACTCCATGACGAGGTAAAAATTTATCTTTTGGTAGTTGGATATTAGCCGTAGGAAAGCCGATAGTTCTCCCTAATTTTTCTCCTGCTATGACCTCCCCTGACAGAGTATAAGGTCTTCCTAATAACCGATTAGCCTTAGCAATATCACCTATGGCCAAACTTTCCCGAATTAAGGAGGTACTGATGCGATTATCATCGGTTGTGGGTAAGCTGTCCCCATCTTTCTGGATCGGCACTATAGTTACAGGGATATGATATTTTCCAGCCAGCATTTGTAAATCCTGGGCAGTACCCATTCGTCTTTTACCAAAACAGAAATCTTGACCCACACTAATTTCTTGACATTGGAGTTGTTGCACCAGAATTTTGTCTACAAATTCTTCTGGGGAAAGGGCAGATAAGTCTCGATCAAAAGGTAATAACACTAACTGTTCTACCCCAAGCGATCGCAATTGTTCAACTTTTTCATCCAGTGGTGTTAACAAAGCACGGGGTTGTCCAGTAAAAAACTCATGGGGATGGGGATCAAAGGTGACAACGGTTGAATATGGGCGTGGATTTTCCCGATCTGACTGGGCTGAATTTTCACCAATATGCTGCTTTTCTTGATTTCCTGCTGACTGCAATATTGGCTGAATTACTCTTTGATGACCAAGATGAACACCATCAAATTTACCAAGAGCAACAGCAGTTGGTGTCAGTAGCCCTTCTGTTGAAGAAGCAACCCATACAGAACACCCATTTTGAGACAAATTTAACACTTGGATTTTGGGATGTTAGGTTTATTATCGCTATCAGCGTTGAGGCTCTCACGCTGCTAGATATCTAATCACCAATCTAATCTAAAATCGAGGCATCCGTTGATTAAATTGGTTTTTGAGTAGGTATACCAACCCCACGGGGAAAACTAATTGGTGTATTGGCTACTTTACCTAAATACAGACAATGGCGCATACTCTGACTCAAAGGCGTGGTAAATTCTTCAATTAATTCAATTTCCCCACCCAACTGACTCACTGCCGTTTCTAAACTCTCATTTTCTGCTTCACTCCAACTACCGCGATAAATGACCGCCAACCCTCCTTTTTTCACTAAAGGCAGGGCATATTCAGCGCACACAGACACGTTACTTACAGCCCGAATTACTGCCACATCATAATTTTCTCTATGTTGGCGTTGTTGACCAATTTCTTCGGCTCTCCCCAGTAAAGTTTTACCATTCTTCATCGCCAACGCCGATAAAATTGTCTCCAGAAAAGCGATTTTTTTTCCCGTAGAATCTAACAATGTTACTTGAGAATTAGGAAAAATTAAACCAATTGGCACACCCGGAAACCCAGCCCCCGTACCAATATCAATTATCCGCTTACTCTGCTCAATACCGGGGATAAACTCTTGTTTTGGTGCAATTCCCCGCAGAGAATCCCAAAGATGTTTTTCCCAAAATTCCGCCGGTGCAGTAATGCGAGTTAAATTTAGTTGGCGATTTCCCTCAATAATTAATTCATACAGCTTTTGAAATTGCTGAAATTGAAAATTTGTTGGTTGCCAATTTAAGGTTTGTTGCCATATTTCCGCCATTTCTGGCAAATTATCCTGAGTTAAAGATTCTATATCCATTATTTAAAATTGTCTTTTTACGTTAACATCATTCCGCAGTCCGCACTGATTTTAAAACCCCATGATCTAATGTCCAACAATAATCTGCTATTGGTAACATATCACTAGCATCGTGTGTGACAACTAACAATGTCCAATCTTTTTTCAGTTTGGCTAATAAATTCACCAGTTGCCGACGCATTGACCAGTCTAAGCCCGCAGTAGGTTCATCTAATAACAATAAATTTGGTTTGCGAATTAACTGCACTGCTAGGGCTAAACGTCGTTGTTGTCCACCGCTTAAAGTATGGGGTAATGCAGATAAAGATAAATGATCTAATCCTACTTCTGTTAGTGCCTGTCTAACTTGTTCTGAGCTTAATTCTGGATGTCCTAAGCGTAATTCTTCTAAAATTGTCCCCCCGCAAAAATGCCGTTCGGGAAACTGAAAGACTAAACCAGCTAATTGTTGTAGTTCTTCGGCAATGAGTCCCTGTTCTCGCCAGAAAACTCCCCCGGCAGTAGGATTAGCTAATCCAGATAAAATTTCTAATAAGGTGCTTTTACCTGAACCACTCGGACCAATAATTAAACCTAGTTTCTGCGGTGGTAATTCTAAATTTATCCCCTGAAGAATGGCTTTTGGACAAGCTGTGGGGTGATAAGTTAAATTTTTAAGATAGAGCATTTGTTAAGATTAGCAAGTTATGGAAAATTTTGATTAGTAGTTTATAATTTACTATTTTGGTATTTTAGGTAAAAGATACAACAATTTCCACCGTAATTATTCACAAAAATTATCATGGTTAAACAGCTTTTAATGCGTCCTACAACTAGATTCTGGCAACTTTCTCCAGTTTTGCAAGTGACTTTTATCACGGCAATTTTATTAAATATTTTGGTCTATCCCTCCTTTGCGGGTGATCCCTTCCGCAGTCGAGAACCTCATAAAATTGGCGATCGCACAGAAGCCGCTTTTAAGGCCATTTTCCAGCAGGGAAATTACCCACTAGCTAAAGATTCTTTACAAAAAGCCATGTCTAGGGAAGCCAATGAACCCCTAATTTACGCTATTCAAGCTTCTTTGGCCTACACAGACCAAGATTGGGCTAATTTAGAAAAATACAGTCGCCAAACCCTAGAAACTGGACAAAATCTCATTCCCAATGATCCATTACGTGGTAATTTATATACGGCTGTGGGTCATTTTTTAGAAGGTGCAGTAATTATCAGTCGAGAGGGAACTGTCAATGGTGCATCTCAAGCTTTGAGTCGCTTACAAAAAGTCTATCAATATCTTGACCGAGCTGAAGAAATTTCTGCCAATGATCCAGAATTAAATTTAATTCGCGGTTATATGGATTTAATGTTAGCTGTAAATTTACCTTTCACCAGTCCAGATGATGTCATTGCTAGATTAGAAAAAAATGCTGCACCTGGTTATTTAGTAGATAGAGGTATTGCTATAGCCTACCGAGATTTAAAACAATACTCTCTAGCTTTAGATTATGTCAACCGCGCCTTAAAAACAACTCCCGACAACCCAGAAATTTTCTATCTTAAAGCCCAAATTCTCCATGAAAAAGGAAAAAAGGAAAAAAGTCAGAGTTTAATTAAAGAAGCAATAACTCATTTTGATAAGGCATTAACCAAAAAATCACAACTTCCTGCTAATCTAGTCAAACAAATTGAATACGAACGCAATCAAGCTGTCAATAGTCAGTTGTCATGAAATTCTAGTTATACCAATTACCAAAATGCAAATACAATTTCGTGAATTTAATCCTTTTGATGTATGGATTTGGTTGAAGTTTAGCACCATTCCCTCCCAACAAGAAAAACAATATGTAGAAGAAGTTTTTAACTCTTGGTTTTATCTTGGTAAATTGGGCGCATTTAATGCTGAAAACCTGCAAGTTCAAGATACAGGATTTGATATTAGTTATATGAACTATGATCAAGAAGGCTATGATAAAAGTCTATTGGCATTGATGCACAATATAGGTGAATTTGAATATGAAGGAGAATGGATGCGTTGTTGGTTTGATTTAGGTACAAGTGATGCGATCGCCTTAGACATTCTCATTAACGCCCTCACCCAACTTAATGAGGAACACGTCACCATTGAAGAACTATATATTGGTGGCGAAAATTCAGATTGGCCAACAGAAGATAGTGAAACTCGCGCCTATTCCACTTATGATAATTAATTGCCATCATGAATAAAGAAGGTCAAATTCGGGTCATTGTTTTAGCACTAATTCGAGATGATAATAGAATCTTTGTTTCGGAAGGATATGATCGGGCTAAACAATCTACATTCTATCGCGCTTTAGGTGGTGGCGTGGAATTTGGCGAAACTAGCCGCATCGCCTTAGAGAGAGAATTTCAAGAAGAAATTCAAGCCGAATTAACTAATATTCGCTATCTAAATTGCATTGAAAACCTATTTACATTTGATGGTAGACAAGGGCATGAAATCATTCAACTCTATCAATGTGATTTTGCCGATCCTCAATTTTATCAAATCGAAAGTTTAACTTTTTCAGAAACCCCAGAACGAAAACATCGCGCCTTATGGATAGACATAGCCAAATTTAAATCAGGTGAATTAAGATTAGTTCCCGAAGTTTTCTTTGATTATTTGTAATCTCTATCTTGGGTAATTCCTATAAATAATCAATTGAGAAAAAAGTAGGTTGGGTTAAGCGATAGCGCAACCCAACAAAAGGATTGATAATGTTGGGTTTCCTTCCGTCAACCCAACCTACCTACTGGGAAGAAAGGGACGCAGTTTGTACATACTTTAAATGGTTCTGGTTTGGCTGTGGGAAGGACTATGGCGGCGATTTTGGAGAATTATCAGCAAGCTGACGGGACGATTAAAGTACCGGAGGTTTTGCAGGTTTATTTGGGTAGGGAGGTTTTGTAGATATTTTACCTATCTGAAATTCTGTATAATCACTGTGAATGGTGGTTATACAGCAATGTTTTGTGATACCTTATGAAAAGTTGTGTCAATACTACTTATCAGGTTTCACTTATGTCAATTCATATTTTTTGGGATAACTCAAATATTTGGCTGGTTGGCCGTGGGGTTTGCCAGCAATACGAACCGGGTGATGAGTCTGGATTTCGTGTTCACTTTGCTAATCTGTTCGACTTTGTTGTTAACAACCGCCAAGTTGATTATGCCTTTGTTGGTGGCTCGATTCCGCCTAATGATAGTCTCTGGAAAAGGTTTGACGATTTAGGAATTAAAGTTGAAACGCAAGAGCGTGGGCAGATTAGTGGTACTGAAGTTGCCGTGGACGGAAGTATCCAACTTCAGATGGCTAATCAGATCCTTGATGTAAATCCACCGGGTATTATGATACTTCTAACAGGTGATGGTAGTGGTTATACTAATGATAAAGGTTTTATCAAGTACCTAGAACGAGCGCACAAACACGGATGGCAAATTGAGGTAGTAAGCTGGGATTTAGGTTGTAATCGCTCGTTGAAAAAATTTTCTGAGGATAAAGGGGTTTACCGATCATTGGAAAATGTCTATTATCAGGTTACATATATAAATAACAAACGTTGGGCTTTATCAGAATAGTGCGATCGCTCATTTTTTTAGGGTGAGTTCAATTTTATTAACGCACCATCATTATCTAGCCTAAGAAATACAAGATTAAAATTTTGAATTAATAACCACGGTGTTGATATGGAAATTTTCTTTGCTCTACTAATTTTCGTTGGCATTATCATTATGATTATTTCTATAATGAGAGATCAATCTAATTCAAATTCGTCTTCAACTTCTATTTCATCTCAGTCTAATTCAAGGCAACCATCATCTAATTCAAATTCGTCTTCAACTTCTATTTCATCTCAGTCTAATTCAAAACAAGCATCATCTAATTCAAATTCGTCTTCAACTTCTATTCCACAAGCTTTATCTCTAGAGTTTAGTCAGAATTTACCACAACTTTCTCCAGAATTAAAGTCAAAGCTTGATTTGGGTCGAAAATTATTCACAGATGGACTCTCTTTGTACAACATGGGAGAAATAGAAGCTGCTTCAGAAATATTTAGGGAGGCTTCAAATTTGATGAAAATAATACGTGGATATTATCCAAATGACTTACAAATTAATTTTTACTTATTAGAAACATATCAAGGGTTCGATTATAACCAAGCAATTGAACAAGGATTCAAATGTCTTGAGATTATGGATAAAATTTTAAGTCAAAATAGTTTTGTTGAGACTATGGTACTTATAACCAACTGTGACATATTACGAAAATTATATAAGTTACTGATTAAGGAAAATAGAACAGATGATGCTCAACAATATCTAAAAAAACTATTTTATCTAACTAGCTCCATATTAGATAAGTATCCTGGACCATATAAGCATGAATCTACTTTGATGACAATGTTTAATTTATCTAAAGAACGAGTAATTGCAAATTTCTTTATTCAGGGAATTAAGGAAGGAAGAAATATGTCAAGAAACTTGGTTATCTCTGCTTTTACCACAAATGATAGCCCTGAATTATCTTATTACTTTGATGCTAGTTTCAGTTCAGCAGATCAGGAAATAACTATTTTCTTGGCTGATCTTAGCTTATTACTTCGAGGCTAGTGCGATCACTCATCTCGTAGGGTGCGTTAATGAAATGTAACGCACCGTTTTCTATTAATATTTAACTGTCTGAATCAGGATAACCAGGATGAAAGGATTAAGAGGATAATATTTGATATTGATATTGTGGAATATTTAAATTAGCGCAATTGGTGAAAATGTAGATAAATATTAATAAAACATCCTGTACATCCTCAAATCCTGGACATCCTGATTCAGACAAAATGCAACTTCAGAAAATATACATGAATATAAAAAAACATCCTGTACATCCTCCAATCATGGACATCCTGATTCAGACAAATAATGTTAAAAATTATATCAGCAGAAAATGGTCAAAAAAGATAAACTAATTGAAAAATTAAAAAATAGCCCCAACAATGTAAAGTTTAGTGATATTCGTAAACTGTTAGAATTAGACAACTTTGTATTAGATAGAATAACAGGTAGTCATCACATATTTATCAAACATGAAACAATCTTAGTAATTCCAGTTCATAATAATCGGGTAAAATCAGTTTATGTTAAACGAGTATTAGAATTAATAGAAGGAGAGTAATCATGAATTATCCCATAGTTGTTTATCCCTGTGAAGAAGGCGGTTTTGTAGCAGAAATTCCAGCATTAAAAGGATGTTTAGCACAGGGTGAAACTTTAGAAGAAACATTACAAGAATTGATAATTGTCAGAAATTTGTGGTTAGAAACAGCCGCCAAATATGGTCAAAAATTACCAGATGTTGAACGTGCTATTTCCCAGGTTAAAGCACTTAGTAATGTATAATTAACTGTCTGAATCAGGATACCCAGGATGGTTATAGTGAAATGCAAACACTAAGTCGCGGAGAAAATTTATCAATTCAAGCATTGCCCGAAATTAATTTAGTTGTAGAGGATATTTTAGGATCAATACTTGCATAGCAAATTCATAAATAACATCAAGGTTGCATTTTCAACCCTTGGTTATCAGGATTACAGAAATATTAATCAAAGCAATAATATTTTTTTACGTCGCTGATAATTTCCCATGTACACGACATACCAGCCGGAAAAGTGACTAAATCTTCCTTACCCATTTCCACTGCTGGTTTACCAGCAGGGGTGACAATGACGTTACCTTCTAAAAAGTAACAAGTTTCTTGACTATCGTAAGTCCAAGGAAATGTGGATACTTCCTTTTGCCAAATTGGCTACTTGGATACACCTAACTGATTGAGATATTCTTGACTAGGTTAATGTTCGACTTTAATTTCCATGAGCTATTTAGTGTATTTAGCAGTAAGATTGGATATCTTCACCACACTTATCTACTAAATAACATAATGCGCGAAAACGCAAGCCCACAAACTGATCATACAGAGGGTTAAATTTGCACAAAGGGGGAATGTGGCCAATTTTGCGGCCGAAAACAATAATATCACGCTCAAAGGGGCATTGGGCAGGGATCAATTTAGCAATCAATCTTGCCAATTCAGGATTATTAATTTCGATATTGTCGAACCACTGACGGACTTTTTGCAATAAGTCAAACTTGTTTTTAATGGGATGGTTTTCTGCAATTGGATTGATAAAAGTAGAAATTACCATTGGTTGTACATTTGTTTTTAACATGGCTGTAAATCCTATGTGGATGGAAAGAATAAACTTGCACCAAATTGGCAATTTTTATCACCAATTAATTTTTGCAATTTTCCCTGAACTCGATGAACTGTAAAGTAGCTGAACTTATTGCTATTTAAACTGGGTTTATGTGAAATAACTGTTCAGTTAAATACAAAATAACAAAGAAATCATAAAAATGGTATAGTCTTGGCTTATAGATTCCTGATATTGCATATAGTAATCTCATATATGAAACCTCCATGAGCTGCCTTATGGCGAGGCATAAGGGAAAATTTTTAATTAACGGGACTTAGGCAAAAAACACTTTTAAAATATCCTCAAACGTATATCTTAAATGGGTTTTACATCGTTTTGATTGGTTTGTTGTTATATCTGAGTTACAGGTGTTTTTGGGTATTTAATGTATTTCCCTTACCCCGGAAGGATTTGAGGTTTATTTCTTCCTCAAAAGTGTTTAAGTCCAGCTAAGCAAGTAAGCTGAAAAATACAGAATTAGCACCTTGGTAGACTTGTTCCACCCAAACTTGACTCCACCTGAATCACCTATGACTGACTAATGCTGGCAGTTTTGTAAAATATAGTCACATAATTCACAAAATCCATCGGCTTCTTCACCTGTGGTTATATAGGTAGGTTGATGCTTTAGCTGATTAGTATATTCACGTATATTTGCTACACCGACAGATACAGGAAAATAACGCTGATTAAATAAGCTGTCATCATTGGGACTATCACCCACAGTGATCACCTGTTCTGGTAAGTAGACAGGAAAATATTGGCGTAAAACTTTGAGTAATCCGTTGGCTTTGTCCTGTCCTAGAGGTTTAATATGACATTGAACAGTGCTGTAAGTAAATCCCCACCCCATTTGTTCACAAAGATCAGTAATCTGGTTGAGATCATCCGTTGTTAATGAAATCAGATCAAAAGTCCAATCTGTGACTCGAAACCGATTATCACTAGACTCCTGAAGATCGGGAAAATAACTTTGTAATCTGGCAAAAGTTGCTGCTAAATCTTGCCGATGGTAAGCTAAATCAGGAATATGGGTCAGTGTGACTGGTTGAAAATCCTTAGCTGGATAAAATAAACCACCATTTTCTGCGATCGCACCGACAACTGGCATTAAACTAGTAATAGCACTTACCCAACCAGCGGAACGCCCCGTAACTATTAACACTGGAACTTTAGCTGTTGTTAAACTTTCTAATGTATGTAGTAGTTTAGATGTAAACTTGCCATACTTAGTTATTGTACCATCCATATCTGTTGCTAACAGGCAAGTTTGGTATAAATGCCGAGATGTTATCTCTGGTAACTGCTGTATATTTATGAGATGTTTACCAAAATCAGTAATAGGTCTGTACATAGGAGATTATAAAGATAATGTATAAAATATTTATACTATACTAACCTATTAGCCACATTTTGGGCATCTTATCTAATACTCAGATTTACTAATTTCAGGTTATAAATTATGGTCAGTACAATTTTTCTGGCTCAATCTTCTGGGTCAAAGACAATAAAGACTAATAACAGTAAACCAAAAAGTTT
>NZ_PGEM01000157.1 GCF_002934005.1 Cuspidothrix issatschenkoi CHARLIE-1
ACTTCGACAAGCTCAGTGCATCGCAGGGAACAGAGTTGAAAGTCATGAGAGTGTATAGTTTTCTAGGTAAATTCTGTATCTCATTCAAGTGCATACCGCTATAATGAGGATTAAACATAAAAGAAGTTGAGGATCTGGGTATGAACGATTGCTATATCTAAATATTTACATTTTCTGAAGAGCGATCGCACCATTTTCCCTCAATTAACTCTGTAATTAGTGGTGTAATCTTAAACTTAGCGGGAAAACCCGCCTTTACATCTACTCGCACACAAGAATAAGGTTTTTTCTTCTGAAACCCATAACCACTACGTCCTACATACAACAGCGAATCTGCAACTTTTTGAGTAACAATATCCTCATTACTCATAAATGTTTCCAGCAATTCTGATCCTTCTGGGCGTTGAGGACGGGGACGGCGACCACTACCACCGGATACAATATAATTAATATAAGAATCAGCGTGTCCTGTGTTTACAGTTCGCAAATGTTCTAAACAATGGGCGTGTCCGCTAAATACTATATCTACTAATGGGCGTTCTGGTGTAATATTGCCTAAACTTGTTGCTACTTGATCAAAAACTTCTCGTAAACGATGGCGTACAGCTAAAGTTTGTCCTTGATTCCATTTAGTTGCCTCTGTAACATAGGGTGGATGGTGAAAAAATATGATTCTTCCCCTAACTGCCGAATTTTGCCAAGACGCAATTAATCTTTCTTTTAACCATGTCAACTGTTCAAAATCGACATCACTATTTTTATGAGATGCTAATTGTTTTTCAATATCAATTTTGATCTCATTGATTTGATCCAATTTAGCACCCAGTTCAGCCAGTAATTCCGCTTCATCAGCTTGATCTGGATTAAGTTTGTCACATTCCCCCAAAATCTGTAATTCTTCCCTGTCAATTTGCTGACGACGTTGTTCTAATTCTCTGCGGAAACTATCTCCAGCTTGGTTATTAGGTAAGGGATCAGGAGTATTAAAAGTATTAGAATCTAAGGCAAAAAAGTCAATCCCACCGTAACAAAAAGTATAATAACGATTAGGCAAACGAGTAAACTTGCCCGGTTGGTAACGCAAACACCGACTTATATCAGTTTTAGCGTTATAATACTTATTTAAATGAGATTCTAACTCAACTGGGGAAATATCCGCCAAATAATCCAAAAAAGCTCTAGCATAGGCATCACCTTGATTTGAGCCATACCAACCAATTTCAATATCTTTATACCGTAACATTTTGCGTAAAGGCAACGTAGGACCCGTTAGCAACCGATAAAGTAAAGGAACATCATAGTAATCATGATTGCCCAAAACAGGTAAAATCGGTAACTCAAATATCATCTTGTCATAAGCAATATTTTCCGGAGCATCCCCACCCAGCAAGAATTCTCGATAGGGTTCAATAAAATTAGCTGGGTAATATTCACGAGAACCAACCATATAAATTACATCTCCCGTGTGCAGCACAAAGCGGCAATCATCACCATGATCTAACATCATTTTAGCAACTTCGCGCTGGGGATGATGTCCAGAATGGGATTTAGTACCTGTGTCACCCATGACCATAAAGGAAAAATCTGGACTTTCTGGCTGTCCGTCATCTATCACCATGGAGGTTTGGTCAATTCCCTGCTGTAAAATAGCTGAATGTCCCCACCTCACCCGTTGTTTCATCTTTTCAATTTTCATCAGTATGGATGGTTCAGAAATTAATTTCATAGGAAATAAATAGATGGACGAACTTGTATTGAGCTTGCGATGTCCTAAGCTAGTGGAAGGATCAAAGTAAGTCGAAGTATTGCCTTTTGCCTTACAAGAGAATTCTATTCGTTTTATATTGGTAAATTAGCAAAAACCCGTTGCACCAATTTCTGAGTTTTATTTTCTAGCTGTTGCCAATCTACATCACCATATTCATCAATTAAGTTAGTATCAATATCAACTGCTGTATTTTCAGGACTATAATTCAGAAAACATACTTGATAACATAAATCCCACAAATCCACACTCACTTGTTGCTGTTGACGCTGCAAAAGCAAGTGGTATCCTGGATAAGGCATGGGCAGAGTAGCCAAAGTTTTTTTAATTTCCTCTATTTGTGTAGGTGTTGCAGTTTCCATATCCTGAATTAACTGGGTGACTAAGGCTTTGGTTTCATCAGTGATGTTAGCAGGCCAAGTTAATACATCTTGGTAAGTAGCTTTCCAGTTAGATATATCAACTTGTTTACGAATATTATCAATCACACGAATAAAAGCAGGTTGCATCAAGATTTCAGCTTGTTGCCATGATATAGAATTAGTTATCTTAGGTGGCATTGCTAGTAAATAAGGATACTGATGGCAAAATTAACAATTTCGGAACTTCTGTGTTACGGCAGGTGACAGTTATAAAAGCCTTTGGGTCTCTAAGTTTTAGTTTTGCTTGATGTCCTAACGGCATTGTCTACGGCTATAATTTAAATCTTTTCTCAAGATACCTGATTTCAGAAAAGGAAATTTGGAGATATTTACTACTAGCAGGAAAATTTAAGCTGTCAAGCTGGGGAGGAAAATTTATGATAGGGAAATTACTAGACCATCGCTACCGAGTTATTCGCATCTTGGCCAATGGAGGATTTGGTCAAACCTATATTGCCCAAGATACCAAACGGCCAGGCAATCCCATCTGCATGGTGAAGCACCTCAAACCAGCTAATTCTGATTCTAATTTCTTTACCACTGCTAAACGTCTGTTCCACAACGAAGCGGAAACTTTAGAAAAACTCAGTAACCACGACCAAATACCCAGACTTTTGGCTTATTTTGACGAAAATCAAGAATTCTTTTTAGTCCAAGAATTTATTGATGGCCATACTCTCAGTGAAGAACTCATTCCCGGACAACCTTGGAGTGAAACCCAAGTTATGCAAATGTTGTTGGATATTTTGAGTATTCTGGAGTTTGTTCACGAAGAAGGTGTAATTCACCGCGATATTAAGCCAGATAATATTATTCGCCGTGCAAGTGATTATAAATTAGTTTTAGTAGATTTTGGTGCAGTTAAACAATTACGCTCATCCTTAGTCACAGTTGGAGGACAAGGGACGATGACGGTAGCAATTGGTACACCTGGCTATATGCCTACAGAACAAGGTCAAGGCAAACCTAGACCCAATAGTGATATTTACGCCTTGGGGATTATTGCAATTCAAGCATTAACAGGAGTTCCAGTTAGTCAATTACAGGAAGATGCTGACACAGGAGAAATTAACTGGCAACATTTAATTCCGCTTAATCCTGGTTTAGTGGCAATTTTAAGTAAAATGGTGCGTTACCATTTTAAAGAACGCTATCAAACAGCAACGGAAGCATTGCAAGCTTGTCGAGACTTGATGAATATCACTCCTGAACTGTCTCAACCTTCTAGATCTGTACAAATTATTTATCCATCTCCCCAAAAGATGACTTCAGGATATACACAGCAAACAATGGCGGTTTCTCCTGGTAATCATATTCGTTCTCAACCTGCTTCTCAAATATCTATTCCCCAGGAATCAAATAAACCCGATCTTTTACCTTTATTAATTGGTATATTTTTAGCAGGTGGTTTAGCAGCTTTATTTACAAATATATATCCTAATTTTAAGAATTTAACTGCTAATTTGACAGGAGAAAATAATAAAATAACAAATAAATGTTTGGCAGTAGTTACAGCTAATTCTAATATTCGTTCTGAACCCAGTGCCATTAATTCTGACAATATTTTGAAAACCTTAGGTACAGCTAGTCAGTTTGAGGTGACAGGGAAGCGGACAAAGCGTGGTTGGGTAGAAGTAAAACTTCCATCTGGGCGTTTAGCTTGGGCGCATTCTGATATTATTACTAATCATGAAAACTGGATTTCTTGCCTTCGAGATAAAGGTTTGGCAATTCAAATTGTAGATGATAGTTCTTTCATTGCCTCCCGTCCCGTCCCTTCAGTTCCAGTTACACCTAATATAGAAACTCCTAAACCTCAACCATCTAAACCACCTACTGAAGATAAATCCAAAACCGTGGCCAAAGCTAGGGAGAAATTTGAATCAGGGGATTTACAAGGAGCGATTTCTTTACTAAAATCAACTTCAGGAAATGCTGTTTCAGGCATTAAAGAAACCGTTAATACTATTAATCAATGGCAGAGTGATTGGGCAAAAGCAGAAGCCCTGGCTAATGATATTAATCAAGCCATTGATAATGGTAAATGGGATGAAGTTTTAGCCTATCGAGATCACCCAGAAAAGCTTCCTAATATTAAATACTGGCGGGATAAGTTAGAACCAATGTTTAAAGAAGCTGCTGATAATGTTGCTAAACAAGCATTACCCCAGACAAATAAACCAACCCCTTCCGCAACTCCAAAGGATGGGGTTTAAATATGGCATTTCCCTAACCTCTATGGAGACGTTACGCGATCGCTAAGGTTGAGGAGAACAACGAAGCGATCGCGTAGTGAATCCTAAACTGTAGGATCTGCTGAAATTCTTCACGGCACTGACCCTCCAAGATATACTATTTGTTTTAACATTTACTACAACCTAAGAACAATTTAAGCTATAAAAAATCTATAACTGTGGATTCATTTATTTTCTAGAGAAACTTTTTATAAAAGAAATATAGGGCTGATAAACCTAATCATAAATTGAGGCTAACAATCATGTCACACAGAACGATGAAATCTAATTTACTTGTGGATTTATCCCCAGAGGAACAACAACTTTTGTCCGGCGGACAAATGTCTAGAAGAAGACCAATCATCTGTTACACCTACGAACTCTATGAGGATTATGATCAACGTGGTAGAGGTGGTAGAGGTGGTAGAGGTGGTAGAGATTTGGATATTGATGTTGATGTTGATGTTGATAGACGACGCAGATTTTAACTAATTGAATAAGACAGAACTTCTTCTTCATCACAGGAAAAACAATTCAGTGAGGCAGATAATTATGTTACATCAAAGTGACCAATCTCAATTGCTTGTAGAATTATCCACCGCAGAACAACAACTTTTATCTGGAGGATGTTATCAACCTAGAAAATGTTGTAAGCCTTACCGCAAATATGATTCATGTAGTAACGGTTTTGATCGCTATTTAGAACCTGGCGATAATGAACGTGATTAATAAGCTGTTAAATATTTAAGTAGTCAGTAGGGTGTGTTCGCAACAGCATAACACATCCTACTGATCTTTATGGCTTCCCTTCCCGTCAGAGATCAATTGCTATTTTTTTTAGCCGTTGTTTTAGCAGCAAAATGTTTTTGCATCACTTCTAAAATCATCGGTGCAGCAATGCTACCACCACCACCACCGGAATGTTCTGCAAAGGCCACGATTAAAACTTCGGGTTTATTAGCAGGTGCATAAGCGCCAAACCAGGCATGATTTTCTTTAACCCCTGCCCTCCACGCTTCAGCAGTGCCACTTTTACCTGCAACTGGGGGCAGATTGGGGTCATTTAATACTTTTCCTGTACCTTCACTGACTACCTTCCGCAACCCATCACGCAAAATTTTCATGGTTGTGGGTTTGAGATTTAAAGATTCTCTCCAGGTTTTAGCATCTTCATTGTCTTTGAGTACATGAGGTTGCACGCGATAACCACCATTAGCAGGAACAGCAAACATCACAGCGACTTGTAAAGGAGTAGTTTGTAATGCCCCTTGGCCAATAGACATATTCACGGTATCACCTACAGTCCAGGGTATCTTCCAGGCTTTACGTTTCCACTTGTCATCAGGAACTAAACCTTTAGCCTCTTCTGAAGTAAATTCAAAGCCGGTTTTTTTACCAAACCCATATTTGCGCGTCCATTCAATCAATGTAACTCCACCGACTCTTTTAGCAACTTGATAGAAGAAGGTATCACTACTCCACTGCATTGCCCCCACAAAACCCAAGGGACCAAAACCGGCATGATTCCATTCACCAAACCTAGTTCCACCAATAGTTAATGAACCATAGGTTTGTAATACTGTATCAGGCGAAAATCGACCTGATTCTAGTCCGGCGGTTGTGGTGACGATTTTAAAGGTACTAGCCGGAGGAAAGGCACTAATAGCCCGATTAACTAAAGGATGTTGAGAACCTTGGACGCTTTCCCAATCTTTTTGGGAAAGTTTTTGTTTGGAAAAGATATTGGGGTCAAAGGTAGGATGAGATACCATAGCCAAAACCGCCCCATTTTTCGGATCAATTGCGACTATTGCACCATTACGTTTACCTAAAGCTTTTTCGGCTGCCATTTGCATATTTAAATCTATGGTCAAATGTATATCATTACCAGCTTTAGCTTGTTTGCTGCCCAATACTCTTAATGGCCTACCGCTACCATCTACTTCTACCTGCTGTCCGCCCCATTCACCTCTTAACAATTTTTCATAAGCTTTTTCTACCCCCATTTGCCCCATGACATCTCCTAAACGGTAGCCTTCAGCCTTCTTTTTTTGTAGTTGTTCCGCAGTAAGTTCACGAGTATAGCCAAGTATATGTGCCAACGCTCTACCTTGGGGATAATAACGAACTGCCTCAGTATGAATCTCTACTCCTGGTAGTTGATTTTCATATTCTTTTAAGGCTGTAATTTGGGCTTCGTTTAAATTACGAGCGATGCGAATGAGGGAAGATGGATTAACAGCAGATTCTTCCAGAATTGTTTCAATATCTTCCTGGGGTATTTCCAAAATTTGTGCTAGACGTGGACCGACCACTGGCCAGGAGGGTTTTGTATGTGCCATTGGCCACAAATATACAGATCGAGGATAACGAGTGCTGGCTAATAGCTTACCATTTCTGTCAAAAATGTTACCTCTCTCTGGTTGTTTAGGAATAATGCGAATCCGATTTGATTCTGCTCTGACTCTATGGTTTTTTCCTTCAATAATTTGTAAATATACTAATCGAGCACCGATTCCAGATAACATTAATAATGTGAATAAAATTGCAAATCTAGATTGGACACTACGTCCAACGGTGCGTGTGTTTTTTTGACTACTGAGTAATGGTGGTAAAATAGCCATAAGACCAGAAGAAATTTTGGGATAAATTAATTAATTGGTAACAACTGATATCTGACAGGTGCTACGCCACGATAACAGATAATAGGTAAAAACTTGACAACTGACAACTGACAACTAACAACATTAAATTTATTTTATTCAAACCAGGGCATTCTACTAAAAATTATGGCTCAAAATGCGATGCAGAATCAAAGAGGTTTAAAAACATTACAGCCACTTGATGTTGAATTGCGTAACGTATTCAAGTTTTTTAACCAAGAACCCGCAGTACACGGAGTGGATTTAGATGTTAAACAAGGAGAGTTCTTTAGTATTTTAGGGCCTTCTGGTTGTGGCAAGACGACTACACTCCGCTTAATTGCTGGTTTTGAAAGGGTTGACGCTGGTAAATTGCTGATTCAAGGGCAATTAATGACCGATGTTCCTGCTTATCAGCGACCTGTAAATACAGTATTTCAAAGTTATGCTTTGTTCAACCATTTGAATGTGTGGGAAAACATTGCTTTTGGACTGCGATTACAAAAAATCTCCAAATCAGAAATTTCTAGTCGCGTCACGGAAGCTTTAAAGCTTGTCAAAATGGAAAGTTTGCGATCGCGGTTTCCCAGTCAACTCTCCGGTGGTCAACAACAAAGAGTAGCATTAGCTAGAGCTTTGGTAAACCGTCCCGCCGTTATCCTCTTAGATGAACCCCTGGGAGCATTAGATTTAAAACTGCGTAAGGAAATGCAAGTTGAATTATCCAATCTTCATAAGGACTTAGAGTTAACCTTTGTTATGGTGACACATGATCAGGAAGAGGCTCTTTCTTTATCTGATCGAATTGCGGTGATGAATCAGGGCAAAATAGAACAAATTGGTACTCCCAGAGAAATTTACGAATGTCCTCAAACAGTTTTTGTGGCTGATTTTATTGGTGATACAAATTTGTTTAGTGGTGAAATTGCTGAAATAGATGCAGAATGTGTCAGAGTAACGACTAAAACAGGATTAAATATTATTGTTAGTCGCAACGAACAAACACCAGTATCAACATCCCAAAATGTTGCTGTTAGTGTCCGTCCTGAAAAAATTCAACTTTCCCTCTACCACCCTAATATACCCATTAATTGTTTTGAAGGCAGGCTAATTAATATCATGTATTTAGGTACTCATATTAATTATGTTGTAGAATTAATCAACGGTATTAACATTAATGTTTTACAACCTAATACATTCAGTAGCTTGCCAGATGGGAATGTACCTATTTATGCTTGGTGGGAAAAAACTGATTGTTTAGCCATTAGTCAAGATAAAAATTAGATGACTAACAGACGTAAATTCCTAAAAAAGATAGTAGCATTTTTTACCCTATTTTTAAGTGGTTGTGGATGGAGATTAGCTAAAGTAGAGTCAAACTTTACTAGCTCAAATCAAAGCGACAAATTATATATTTATACCTGGACTCAATATACAGATCAACAATTACTCACAACCTTTACCACGCAAACAGGGATGAAAGTAATAGCCGATGTATATGAATCCAATGATGTCATATTGGCTAAATTACAAGCTGGAGGGGGCGGGACCTATAGCATTATTTACCCATCTGACTATATGGTACAAAAGATGGCAGAAAAAGGATTATTACTAGAAATAGATCATAGCCGATTAATTGGCTTAGATAATTTATTTCCCCAATTTCATAATCCTATTTATGATCCCCATAACCGTTACAGTGTTCCTTTTAATTGGGGAACAACAGGTTTATTATATAATTCCGAAAAACTGACAAATTCCCCTGAAGATTGGGAATATTTGTGGCAAAATCAAGATCAACTTAATAAACGTTTTACCCTCCTCAATGATGTGCGGGAGGTAATGGGGGCAACATTGAAAATGTTAGGTTATTCCTATAATTCACAAAATGAAAATGAAATTAAACAAGCTTATCAAAAATTAAAATTGCTCAAACCAGCAATTGCCGCCTTTGATACCGATGCTTGGCAAAATAAAATTCTGGCCGGGGATTTATCCATTGCTATGTGTTATTCTGCTGATGCAGTCAAAATTTCTAAGGAAAACCCCAAACTCAAATTTGTCATTCCTCGCAGCGGTTCCTCCCTATGGACTGATACCATTGTCATTCCCAAATCTAATCCTAATATTGCTGGTGCTTATGCCTGGATTAATTTAATTTTACAACCAGATATAGCAGGGAAAATTTCCGAAAGACTATATATTTCTACTCCTAATCGGGCAGGATTTGAACAGTTACCAAAAACAATTCAAGAGAATACTAATTTATTTCCCCCTGAAGCACTTTTAGCCAAGTGTGAAAGATTAACTCCTTTAGGCAAATTTGAAGAAGTTTATGACCGCTATTGGACTGAATTACTAACTTAAAAAAGGTAATGGGTAATTAATTAGGACTTACGCAAGATGTAACTGAAACCCTGATTATTTCGTAGGGGTAATTCATGTAGCTTGCTTCCCGAGTAGGGTTCTATCTTACTTTCGCTCGCTATTTTGCGTAAGTCCTGTATG